>JAAZHP010000227.1 GCA_012510625.1 Bacillota bacterium | reverse complement strand
GGTCCTCCCCTTTTTCGCCGTCATTTTTTTGATGAACGCCCTTTTTAACGATCAGGGGCAGGCCCTCTGGTCCTGGTGGATCTTCAATCTATCCCCTGCAGGCATGGCTGCGGGGGCCAAAGTGGTGCTCAAGCTAATCCTGCTCATGATTCTCTTCAATATCCTCATGTCGACAACGGCGCCCATGAAAATTACCGCGGCTCTCGTCAGCCTGCTGCGTCCCCTGGGATATATCCGCATCCCCGTATCCGACCTGGCCTTGATGATCAGCGTGGCCCTCCAGTTCATCCCCACCTTAATGGAAGAAACAGAGATGATCCGAAAGGCGCAGACCGCCCGCGGGGCCAGGTTTGAGAGCCCCCGCCTCAAGGAGAAAGCGGAAAGCATCATGCCCCTGGTCATCCCCATTTTCATCAGCGCCTTCAAGCGGGCCGATGAACTGGCCCTGGCCATGGAGGCGAGGGGCTATCGCGGCGGCGGGCAGCAGATTAAAAAAGCGGCCGGCCCGCTCGGTAAATCCGATTTCGCAGCCATGCTTTTTGCTGCAGCAATCTGCTGGCTGCAGATCTTTGCCCTTTAACCGGCAATCAGCGGCAGGATAGGGTGGGCGAAGCAGGCCCTGCTTGCAGCTTGATGATAATAAACCAAAGGTTAACCGGGAGGTAATCTCGATGTCACAGGTAAAAAAAGCGATTATCACCGCCGTATGCATGGCCCTCTGTGTTGTCCTGCCCCTGGCCTTTCATGCCGTCCCCAACGCCGGCAGCATCTACCTGCCCATGCATATTCCCGTTCTTCTCTGCGGGCTAATCTGCGGCTGGGGCTACGGCCTGGCCTGCGGGGTTGTCGGCCCCCTGCTTTCAAACCTGCTCACGGGTATGCCCCCTGCGGCGGTCCTGCCCGCCATGCTCGTTGAGCTGGCCGTTTACGGCATTGCGGCTGGGCTCTGCATCTCCCTAATCCGCACCGGGAAGCTCTATGCCGACCTCTATATCAGCCTCATCGCGGCCATGCTCACGGGACGCATTGTCGCAGGCATAGCCCGGGCCCTTATTTTCGCGCCCGGCACCATGACCGCGGCTGCCTGGGCCACCAGCTACTTTGCAACCGGTCTGCCCGGCATCATCATTCAACTGGCCCTCTTGCCCAGCATCGTTTTCGCCCTGGAGAAAGCCAGGTTGATCCCCGCGCGCTACCCGGGGGCAAGCGGCAGTCAATAAAAGATAAGGATAATGGCTGATGATTTGAGGACTTCCTCGCCCCCCACTGCTTCGCAGTCCTGTGCATCAGCCATTATCCCCTTTTATTTAAATATAAATAATCTCTCTTGTAAAGGTGTGGATCATGGATAAAGAGAAAATCATCGCTTTCTTCGACCGCCTGGCCGAGGGCTGGGATGAAGAGGCCACGGATGATCCGGCCGTTATCAATGCCATCCTCGACCATGCCGCTATCTGCGATGGCGTTACTGTGCTCGACGTGGCCTGCGGGACCGGCATCCTCTTCCCTTATTACCTGGAGCGCAAAGTAGCCCGGGTAACCGGCGTAGACATCTCCCCGCGGATGATTGCCAGGGCCAGGGAGAAGTTTTCCGACGCCCGCATCGAGCTGGTGAACGCCGACGTGGAAGAGGCTCTTTTCCCTCTCCCCTTTGACCGCTGCGTGGTCTACAACTCCTTCCCCCACTTCAGCAACCCGGCCCGCCTGATAGCGGCGCTGGCCAATCAACTTGTAAACGGCGGCAGGCTGACCATAGCCCACGGCGAGAGCCGCGCCAAAATCGACCGGCGCCATCAGAACCATGCCTCCGAAGTATCGCGACCGCTTCTTCCGGAAGATGAGCTGGCCGCGCTGCTTGAGCCATCCTTTGCCGTGGATGTAATCATCTCCAACGAGCAGATGTTCGT
>JAAZHP010000226.1 GCA_012510625.1 Bacillota bacterium | reverse complement strand
TATTCGCCTGGACGGAGAGTATCGCCGGGGGAGGCGGCGGCTCTACAACAAGTGCAGCAGAACTTAAACCCACCCGCACATCGTCAGGCATGGAACGTACGAAGACCCGCACATAATATGTACCGGGTTGAGTATACTTGTAGTCCAGGTAGTTCTGGGACCGATACCATTCCACATGCACCCGCTCACCGTCGTGGTAGACATACCAGGCATACTCCAATGTACCAGACCCTTCAGCTGCACAGGTCCAGCGCACCGTAGCGCCCTTTTGAACAGGGCCGGGCTTATTCGCCTGGACGGAGTGTATCTCCGGGGGAGGCAGCGGCTCCACAAGCAGGGCAACAGAACTTTGCCCCACCCGCACATCATCAGGCATGGAGCGCACAAAAACCGTCACATAATATGTCCCGGGTTTATCAAAACGGAAGTCCAGGTAGTTCTGGGACCGATACCATTCCACATGCACCCGCTCACCGTCACGGTAAACATACCAGGCATACTCCAATGTACCAGACCCTTCAGCTGCACAGTTCCAGCGCACCGTCGTACCAGTAAACGTTGTTTCTGATATGTCTGCCTCTACAGATAAAATATCAGGTTTAGTGCTACTTGCAACAGACACCCGAGGGATAAGCATAGTCAAAATCATCAACACAGTTAGCAACATGAAAAACCGGCTACAGTAGTGAACTGACTTCCCTATTTTCATTTTTTGTCACCCCCTTCCTTTCAACCCCCAGATATAGCTAAAAAAAGCATTAAATAGATATTCTTTAAAAATTGCACAAACCCTTTATCACTTTCTTACCATTAATCTTCAAAACATTGATCAAAAAATGCAATTTTCTTACAATAAACTATAGCAACTCCTGCTTGGCCCTTATTTCTCCTTAATCCATTACAATTTCTAGCATCTCTTCGAGTTTATCCACTAAAACCGTAAAGTTATGATATTTTTCTGCATATTTTCTACCCCGCATACCCATTTCCCACCGCTCTTCAGGAGACATATCAAGCAATGACTTTATGGCCCGGGCTAAAGCATATGAGTCTTCCGGAGGAATTGTTAGACCTGCCTGAGCTTCTGCGACCGGATTAAAAGGTGAGTCTACGCTAAAGATCACAGGTCGTGCAGACATAAGGTAATCGAATAGTTTATTCGGGCTTATACCCCAACGAAATACAGGTGAATTCTTTAACGGCATAACAAATGAATCAGCCTCGTAAAGCAGATCATAGATCCTGTCACGCGGCACGGAGTCATCAAAACGTACGTTGGTTAAGTTCCTTTTTTTGGCTAACTCCTGCAACCTTGGTTTTTCAGGCCCATCGCCGATGAAACGTATCAGAATTTTTCGGTCCCGAGCTTCCTGTTGCAATAATGAAGCCGCGTCCAATATCGGACCCAGCGCATTCGCCAACCCGTGAGCTCCTGCATACATCACCGTAAATACTTCATCGTCAGGCGGAGGTTCAGGTAGTGGCACTATATTAGTATTGATACCGTTTGGTATCCAAACTATTTTCTCTCGCTTAGCGCCTTTTTCCACCATATGGTCAGCCGCACCAGGAAGAAGGGAAATAATCCGGTCTGCGCTTCTATAGAGGTGCTTTTCTATTCTTTCCATAGCCCAGATCAATGGATGGTGAATTGACCAATTTAATAAATCTACAAAACTTTGAGGCCAAAGGTCACGCACTTCAAATATGAACGGAATCTGGAATTGCCGTGCAATGCTTTCTGCGGCCAGGGCAGCAAATAAATGTGGGCTTGACCCAATAATAATATCCGGACGTTTAAATCCCGCGTTTTTTCTTGCTTTCCAGATCCGCCATGCAAAAATCGCCATATTCCAAAATCGAGCAATTGTGTTCCCCGAATAAGATGGCGTTTTCAACCACACGTATGGAACACCGTTAATACTTTTAAGTTTTACTTTTTCCCCGGCTAACAGGTGTTTCTCCTTACGAGTACGGTGGTCAAAACTTGAAGCAAATATGCTCACCTCGTGGCCTCGCCGGATTAACTCACAAGCCAGGTTATGGTGACGGGCATAAGGTTTGGCGTAATGATTTATTATCCAGATTCTCAAGTGCGCTCACCTTCCAGCAGGCATTTCACAATCTTTGCAGCGGCATCTCCACAACCGTAAGGTTCACCTTCCCGGCCGCCCGGATGGTTCAGCCCGGCAATCAGAGCTTCTGACACATCCTGCTCATTCCGAGGCGGGACAATCTTATTCCAGCCCAGATCAACCAGTTCCACCCATTCGGTTTCTTCTCTCAGTGTTACGCAAGGTACGCGGTAAAAAAAGGCCTCTTTTTGCACACCGCCTGAGTCAGTGGCGATCAGCCGGGCGTGTTTTTCCAACATTATCATATCCAGGTAGCCAACCGGCTCAATTAGATGAAGACGTTGCTGTTCCATACGCAGAAGGCCTTCTCTTTCCAACGCAGACCTGGTCCGGGGATGTAGAGAAAAAATTACCGGAATATCATCAGCTACTCGACAAAGACCCAAGAAGATCGCGCGCAGGCGGTATGATTCATCCGTATTTTCTGCCCGATGTATGGTGGCAAGTATATAACCACTCCTAGAAACCCTCAATTTCTCTAAAATGCCGCTCTTCCTTTCCGCTTTTTCGCCATAGAAAAGTGCCGCATCGTACATAACGTCGCCGACCAGTTTTATCCGCTCCTCAGGTATACCCTCGAAACGCAAATTGCTCACCGCCGCTGCCGTCGGAGCAAACAATAGCCCGGAGGCGTGATCGGTCAATACCCGGTTGATCTCCTCCGGCATGTTTCTGTTAAATGACCTAAGGCCCGCCTCCACGTGCGCCACCGGAATATGCAGCTTAACTGCCGCAAGCGCCCCGGCCAGAGT
>JAAZHP010000024.1 GCA_012510625.1 Bacillota bacterium | reverse complement strand
TGGATGCCCTAAACGCCCTGGAGATTACTGCTTTTGAGATGGAGCGGGATCTGGGTACACCCTATCACCAGAGGTTTAACCGCTTCCTGCAGCAGGTCCAGGATGAAAACGCGGTCTGTGACGGGGCAATGACCGACCCCAAGGGGGACCGGGGAAAGCGGCCTCATGAACAGGCCGATCCCGATCTTTACCTGCGGGTGGTCGGTGAAAACAGTGAAGGAATCACCGTGCGGGGGGCGAAATGCCACCAGACCGGGGCGCTTAACTCGCACTATATCATTGTCATGCCCACCCTGGCGATGAGAGAAGAAGACCGCGACTACGCGGTTTCTTTTGCCGCGGAAGCCGACGCCCCGGGGATCATCTACATCCTGGGCCGGCAGCCTTCGGATACTCGCAAACTGGAATCTGTACCGGCCGACATCGGCAACCTCTACTACGGCGGCCAGGAATGCCTCATTGTTTTTGACGATGTATTTATTCCCTGGGAAAGGGTATTCATGTGCAGGGAGTACCGCTATTCAGGCCGCCTGGTGGAGCGCTTTGCCGGCTATCACCGCCAGAGCTACGGCGGCTGCAAGTCCGGAGTGGGCGATGTTCTTATCGGGGCGGCTGCGGCGCTGGCCGAATACCAGGGCGTGGAAAAAGCCTCGCACATTAAGGATAAGCTGGTGGAGATGATCCATCTCAATGAGACGCTTTTCTGCTGCGGCATCGCCTGTTCCGCCCAAGGGCGCGCCGCCGCTTCGGGAACTTTCCTGATCGACCTGCTGCTGGCCAACGTCTGCAAGCTTAATGTCACCCGCTTTCCCTACGAGATCGCCAGGCTGGCCGAGGATATAGCCGGCGGGCTCATCGCCACCCTGCCCTCCCTGGCGGACCTGGAGCATCCGGAAATTGGCCCCCTGGTGAAGAAGTATTTCCGGGGAATTGCCGGTCTGGATACCGCCTGCCGCCTGAAGATGGTGAGGCTGATCGAGAACTTCACTATCGGCCCGGCAGCGGCGGCCTATCTCACCGAATCGATGCATGGCGCCGGTTCGCCCCAGGCGCAGCGGGTGGTTATCGCCAGGCAGGCCGGCCTGGAGCAGAAAAAAGAGCTGGCCAGAAAATTGGCCGGGATTGATTAGAGCGGTGTTGATATCAAGCCTCCGGAACCGGTATTGACGAAATGGCGATAATTGTTTTTAATGTAATGAGCAGTCGAGGTTTATTGTCGTAAAAATTGATACAGCCTAGGAGCGGAAAATAGGAGGTCAGGGGCATGGATACTAATGAAAGAAAAGAGAAGAAAACTGAAGACAGTTTCGGAGCGGTCGATAGTTTGATCCGGGAATCGGTGGAGAGGCTGAATCTCTCCTCCGCCGTTTACGAGCATCTCCGAAAACCGGTGCGCCACGTGGAGGTCTCTATTCCTGTAAAGATGGACAGCGGAAAGGTGGAGCTGTTCACAGGTTACCGGACGCAGCATAACAATGTGCTGGGTCCCTTCAAGGGGGGAATCCGCTTTCATCCCGCGGTAACGGCAGAAAAAGTAAAGGCGCTGGCCCTGCTTATGACCCTGAAATGCTCTCTTATCGGGGTTCCTTTCGGGGGAGGCAAGGGGGGGGTGGCCTGCGATCCCCTGAGCATGTCCGCACAGGAGAAGGAGAGGCTCAGCCGCGGCTATATCCGTGCTTTAGGTTTTCTGCTGGGGCCGAATGTGGATGTGCCGGCGCCTGACCTCTTTACAGACGCCCAGGTGATGGCCTGGATGGTTGATGAGTACAATTGCCTGGCGCAAAAACAGGTTCCGGGCGTGCTTACCGGCAAGCCCGTGGGATTGGGTGGCAGCGCCGGCAGGGTGGACGCGACATCGCGGGGTTGTGCCTATATCACGCGCGATGCGGCGGAACTTTGCGGCATCTCCCTGCAGGAAGCCCGTATCGCCATCCAGGGCTGCGGCAATGTGGGCGGCCACGCGGCGCGGATCTTTGACGAACTGGGCTGCAAGGTCATAGCCATCAGCGATATCAGCGGAGGAATTTACAACCCCCGGGGCCTGGATATACCGGCGCTGCTTGAGCATGTCAGCAAAAGAGGCCTCATCGAAGGTTTCTCCGGGGGAGAGAAAATTGACAATGACGATCTCATCACCATAGACTGCGACAT
>JAAZHP010000225.1 GCA_012510625.1 Bacillota bacterium | reverse complement strand
CTGGCGTATTTCAGTATAGAGCGTCCGCAACAAGCCTCGCAGTTCCTCTTCACTCTGAAAATCTCTCACCGGGCCATGGGTAGTGGAGATTGCCTTTGCGTGAAAAGTGACACCAGAGTATACGGTACCTTTAAATTCACCTTCCAGGATAGCCAGAGCTTCCAGGATGGCTGGATGATCGGTGTAAAGAACGGTAACTTCGTTGATGTATTTTCCCTGCTTAATGAGAGAATCAAGCGCGATGGTTACTACTTGCGGTTCAACACCGAGGGTGGCGATCATTGCTTCAGGGTTGCCTGTTGGAGAGACCATCGGCATACCTCTCTTCGATAAATCTCTAGGATCATGAACCGGTTACGGCAATCCTTGACAAAAATAAATATATATAATAATCCTTCATTTGAAATCAGCATATCTATTATATCATTATTTTGGATTATTTTGCCGCTTTTTCGGTAATAAAAATTAATAAATCCACTCCTCACCGCCTTTTTTTATGCCGATCGACTTGCGCTCCGCATACTTCTGGTTGCCCAGTATGTAAAAAAGCAGCGAATCTTCATCTTCGCTGATCACCTGCTTAAGCTCGATGAGCAAAGAGCGGAAGGTGGCCTCGGTCAGTTCACCTTCCAGAACCGAGTTTTGTACCCACGTGAGGTAACGCCGGGAAATTTTTAAAACCTTGCCGACCCGTTTTACATTAATATCGTAGACTAAAATTACATACATCGTTATTATCCTCGCTTCATCTACCAGCGGGTGACAAAAGGCCGGTAGGGCTGTTCACCGATAAGGTGCTTCTCCAGCTTGTAGATCTCCATCCGGATAAGTGTCTGGTAGCTAACATTGCGTTTAAGCCGGCGGTGATAGAAGGTGCTCGCCAGCTTCTCTTCAAACTCCTGTATATAAAGCTTGCGTCCCTGCTCCTTTAAAAGGGTGATACCGCCGCGTTGTTCGAAGTTCTTCTTGCTCAGTATTTTTTTGCCGACCAGGCTGAAGAGAATTCGGTCAGCAATTATGGGCTTAAAAATTTCGGCAATATCGAGGTTTAAGGTAAACCGGCGGAAGTTGGTGGCATGCAAGAAGCCGATTCGCGGGTCAAGATGGGTTTTATAGATTTCTGTTAAAACTTTCATGTAAACAAGGGTGTTCCCGAAGCTGATTATGGCGTTGAGCGGGTCCTTGGGTGGGCGCTTGCTACGGCTCCGGTATTGAAAGTCTTCTTCGCCGATTATCTGGTTAAAGGAGGTGTAATAATGGGTCCGGGCGTTACCCTCGAGCGCCATCAGCTCTTCTATGCTGCGGGAATCGGCACATTTTTGAGAAAGATTGGCTATTGCAGAAAGCTGTTTCTGGACATCCTTGCCCCGGTTTTGGTAATAGCGTAGAACCTGCTGAATATTGGCCAGAGCACCGCCGACAAATTGTTTTGATAGTTGTATACGCTTTTTAAAATCAAGGTAATGCTCGGCCTGCTTCAAAATCATGTAGCCTGAATTATAATGCTCGCGGGGATAGAAGCTGCCGACATACTGACCGTGATAGCCAAAAAAATGCAGGATAACTTCATTTTCATGAGCGAATTCAAGGAACTTTTTATTTACATCTACTTCGCTGAATATGAAAATATCGCGCACGCCGGTAACCGGAAAGTAACGCTTGGCTTCTTCCGTATCCACGCAGATTGTATTGCCTTTTCTTTTTAAACGACCGCTTTGAAAAAGGTAGAGAGTTTTCTGCATACCCCTTCTCCTCCTATAATTACTAATGCCGGCAGGACCCAGTGCTGTTTATGCCCAGCACAGTTCAGCGTAAGCGCATTTGGGGCAGCGCCTGTTTTTATTCGGAGGCGGGGGCTGTTTCTCGTTAACCAAGGCGGTTATAGCTTCCTTAATCTCTGTGATTTGCTGGGACATAGCTTCATCAAGAAGCACCCGCTCTTTGCGCCGTTCTTCGGGAAAAAGCAGCTCACCTTCGGCCTCTATCCCCATTTCGGCCAGCTCGTGCAGATAGAAAGCCAGTTGTAGTTTCGCTGCCTCCCGGGCGCGAGAAGATTTTTTAACCTCTCCAATAACCAATTGCTTCTTGCCGCGGCGGATCAGGTCGAGGCAAAGATGGCCCAGGCGAATCTCTTTCTTTTCACGCCCATAAGATTGCTGATCAATCAACCGGCCCAGGGCCAGGTAGACGTTATCCTCATCAGGACAGATCTGCCTGGAGGCCAGCCACGCCTGGCGGGGGCAGACCGTGTAAGCCTGGACCAGGCTTCCGGTAACACGGATTTCGTTTTTCAATTCATTCAGGCTCTCTCTTAAGAATTAAGCTTAATGGTAATTTAACCTATCAATCGGCATGGGCCAAGGGCGCTTTATACCAGCTTTAATAGTAAGTTGTTACTATTGCTGTATTGAATGCAAAGGAGGGAATCTGTTTATGGCGCTCGATCTCGTTCATTACCCACTTGCGGGGGCCGACAATGGTAGCTCCATCAGTAATCATGGGGTTTTCGCCCAGCCTGGCAGGATTCATCCGGCCGGCTATTGACCGGACCTGCGCCTCCAAAGCTGCACCTTCTCTTTGCCGGGGCTGGAGCTCGGGAGGATAATCAGGGTTTACATTCAGATTGGTATCATGCGAAGCTATAATGTCATCCGCTTCGGCAACGGCATGTTTTATCTCTATAGGATCGTTCTTTTCTGTTTAGACTGTGGCGGTATTGCCTTTCAGCTAGAGGCTTGAGGGGCTTTAAAGCCCGTGAGGTTACTTGTTCTGCGGGGGTTGTTTGAGTTTTTCCTGTTCCTTCCGCTTCTTCTTCAGATTTTCTAACGCTCGGATGGCGTAGTCCAGACGGATGTCGTCCGGATCTT
>JAAZHP010000224.1 GCA_012510625.1 Bacillota bacterium | reverse complement strand
TCGCCTGGAAAGCGAGTAGACGGGGCAAAACCTCGTCTCGTGGGTTCGAATCCCACTCTCTCCGCCATTTTTTTGATTTGGCCGTGCTAGACGGGGAGGTAGCGGTGCCCTGAACCCGCAATCCGCTGCAGCGGGGTTGAATCCCTGCCCCCGGTTTCGCAGTTTTCAGGGTCAGCACCGGGTAAGTGGTGTTGAAGGCCCGGTCCCGTGCGGCGCAAACTCATGAACCCCGTCAGGTCCGGGAGGAAGCAGCGGTAAGTGAGACTTTGCGGGTGCCACGGGGCAGCCGGGCTGGAGCCAACTGCCCGGCCGGCGCCTGGGGGCGGAAATCAAAGGCAGGTGCACGGCCATACATATTCAGCCCCGAAATGGAAGTGTCTTCAGATGGCTTACCTGAGCCTCTACCGGCGCCTGCGCCCTTTGACTTTTGCCCAGATCACGGGGCAGGAACATGTCACCCGGACCTTAAGCCATGCCCTCTCCCGGGGGCAGCTGGCCCACGCTTATTTATTCTGCGGACCCCGGGGGACGGGTAAGACCACCACGGCGAAAATTCTCGCCCGCGCGGTCAACTGCGAGCGCTATCCCATTCCCGAGCCCTGCGGGGAATGTACGCCCTGCCGCAATATCGCCGCCGGCGTTTCGCTTGATGTAATCGAAATGGACGCCGCTTCGAACCGCGGTATCGACGAGATCCGGGAGCTGCGGGAAAGAACCCGCTATGCCAGTGGAGAGAGCCGTTACAAGGTTTACATTATCGACGAAGCGCACATGCTGACCAATGAAGCCTGCAATGCCTTCCTGAAAACCCTGGAGGAGCCGCCGCCCGGGGTGATTTTTATCCTGGCGACAACGGATCCTTCACGTCTTCCCCCGACAGTTGTTTCCCGCTGCCAGCGCTTTGATTTTCACCTGCTCACGGTGGAGCAGATCGGCGAACGGCTCCGGCAGGCGGTGGCGGAAGAAGGTTGGCAGGCCGAAGAGGAGGCGCTGCGCCTCATCGCCCGCCTCTCTGAAGGCTCTCTGAGAGACGCCCTGGGGCTCCTGGAGCAATGCGGCACTTACGGGGAAGAGATGGTCACCGCGGAGCATGTCCGCTCGTTGACCGGGGTTACCCGCGTTGAAACCATTGGCGCATTGATCGAGGCGCTGGCAGCCGGCGACCTGGAGAAGGGGCTGCAAACGCTGCAGGAGATTATTTACGGCGGCCGGGATCTGACGCTGCTGTTGAGGGACCTGACTTTTATCTTCAGCCGGCTGCTCCTCGGCGCTAGCCCGGGCCGGCTCCAGCTCGAGGAAAGCTATTACGGATTTGAAGCGCTTCTTAAGCAGTACCGGGGCCGCTTTCCCCGCGATCTGCTGCTGGAGCTGATTGAGCTGCTTCACGATCTGGCGGGTGAGATGCGCTACGCCCATTACCCGCAGTTTGTCCTGGAAGTGGCCTTGATCAGGATGATGCGGGTGCTGCACCGGGGAAACCGGCAAGCCGGGGCGCGGGCCGAGGCGCAGGCCGGGGCGAGGGCCGGGGCGCAGGCCGGGGCGAGGGCCGGGGCAACTGTATCTCCTCCACGGGTGGAGCAGCCTCAGGTTAAAAAGGCGGCAGAGAAAAAGGCGTCAACCAAAACAGGGCCGCCTCCGGGCGAGGGGCTTCCGGTTAAACCTGCCGCGGAGCAGGAGACGGCTGCAGCCGTTCCCCAGGCGGCTCCTGGCAAGATAAAAGATGCGGATTGGTGGGAGCGGCTCCTGATAGAAGTCAAAAAGCAGAACAAGGCCACCTTCCGGCATCTCAACGCAGCCTGCGCGCATTCCCTGGAAGGAAACCTGCTTATTCTCACCTATTACACCGGGGATTTTGCCGGGGACCGTATTTTGGAGAAAGAGCACCGGAGGATCGTGGAAGAAAGCTGCCGCAAGCTACTGGAACGTCCGTTACAGCTCCGGGTGCGCTACGGCGGCCGGCCGCCGGAAGGTGACGCCGCAGAGGAAGAAAAAATTCCCGAGAAGGAGCCGCGGCAAAAAGAAAAAAAGGCATCTTACAGCTTTGAAGAAGTGGAAAAGCTTTTTCCCGGAGAAGTTTTTGAGGTTCAGTGAAAAGGGGGCCTGCAGATGAAGGGCGGCATGGGTAAAATTATGAAGCAGGTGCAGAAGGCACAGGCACAAATGGCTAAGATGCAGGAGCGGCTCGGTGAAATTACCGTGCAGAGCAGCAGCGGCGGAGGTGCGGTTAAGGCCGAGATGAACGGGCATAAAGAGCTGCTGGCGCTGCAGATTGATCCGGAGGTGCTCAGTGAAGAGAACCGCGAGATGGTCGAAGATTTGATCCTGGCTGCGGTCAACGAGGCTTCAAAAAAGGTTGATGAAATGATCAACTCGGAGATGCAGAAACTTGCCGGCGGGCTTAATCTGCCTCCGGGCATGTTTTAACCCGGAGGCCCGATAATAAAAGGAGCAAATAGTCACCGATGAGCTATCCGGAACCGCTGCAGAAATTAATCGAAGAATTTTGCCGTTTCCCGGGTATTGGGCCGAAGACAGCCCAGCGTTTATCCTTCTTTCTCTTAAGCCGGCCGCGTGAAGAGGCGGCCTCTCTGGCCAGGGCCATTGTGGAGGCGAAGGATAAACTCTTTTTTTGTTCGCTATGCGGCTGCCTGACCGAGAAGGATCCCTGCCGTTACTGCAGCGACCCGCGACGCGAGCAGAAGATCTTCTGCGTGGTTCAAGAGCCGCGTGATGTCTTGCGGCTGGAACAGACAGGCCATTACCACGGCCTCTACCATGTTTTGCACGGGGCCCTCTCGCCGCTGGACGGATTGGGTCCCGAAGAGCTTCGGCTGCCGCAGCTGCTGCAGCGGCTATCCGAAAAAGAGGCCGAGGAGCTCATCGTGGCGACCAATCCCAACGTGGAAGGAGATGCCACCGCCGCCTATATTGCCAGCCTGGTCAAGCCGCTTAACATTAAGGTGACGCGCATAGCCTTCGGACTTCCCGTCGGCGGCGACCTGGAGTATGCCGACGATCTTACTTTGAGCCGCTCCCTGGAGGGGCGGCGGGAGATCTAGCACCGGGCGCTAATGGTGAACCTGCGCCTCGTCATCCCAGAGATGGTCGCAGCAGACGGCGCCGTGCACGGGGGCCAAAAAATCCAGCCGCTCCAGGATGCAGCGCCCTTCGCGCTTGTATTTGCACTTCTCCTCGCATAACAGCTCCTCATTTTCCATGAAAACCACCCTTCCTTGTTCAGTTAATCTTAGTTTGTACAGCCGGGCGAACAATAAACTTGCGATTAGAGGAAAGGCTCTCCGGCGCCCCTGCCGGCAAAAGAGGGGCCATGAAACCGTTCTCTCTCTTCATACATGGAGTTCTTCGCCTAAAAGGAATTTGAATGATTTTGCATAGTTCTCCCTCCGGTGGGGATTAATATTTTCCAAGATCCGGACATAGATTTATTAGGAGGGAGAACATGTTAAAAAAGCTGGCGGAATTTTTCCTGAACATGTCAGAATACCTGTTTCCCTCGGAAGAGAAAGAGGTTCCGCGGCAGCCGGAAGATTATTTTTTCCTGGTGGAGCAGGCAAGACGGGAATGGCAGAACGCCAAGGATAAATTTGATCAGATCAGCGATCCCGATCTGATTGATCACGCCATCTATAATCTGGAGGCGGCGGAACGGCGCTATATCTACCTGTTGAAAAAAGCCAAAGAGGAGGGGATTAATCTTAACTGTGTTGCAGATGAAAGGGGGAATTGACCATGCCGGAGGGGCTGGAGCTGGATTGGAATTTGGTGGCGGCAGTAATATTCGGTCTTTTTATGCTCTACTTTCTCTCGCGGGTTTTCTACAAACCTCTGAAGCTGCTTTTGCGGCTGCTGCTATGGACTGTCGCGGGTGGGGTCTTGATCTACTTCTATAATTTTGCCGGAGCGGTTTGGGGACTGGCCGTGGGCTTGAATGTGATCAGCGCCTTTATCGTTGGGGTGATGGGGCTGCCCGGCCTGGGAGCGCTCATTGGGCTGAAATATCTTTTCAGCTAAAGCCGCCGTTATTATACTGCTGTTATTAAACCGGGGAATCCTCCCCCGGATTTTTTTATGTATTTTATCTCGCCAACGGGAAAAAATCAGAAAGGCAGCATCTTCTGGCAGAGGCGAGTTGATTTTATGGCAAAAGCAGTGGAGAGGGAGAGCCGTGCCTTCATGACCGGGAACGAGGTCGTAGCCCGGGCGGCGCTGGCCGCCGGTGCGGACTGCATGTTCGGCTACCCCATTACGCCGCAGAACGAGATCATGCATCACTGGCGCAGGCTGGCGCCGCAGCACGGGCGGGGCTTCATGCAGACTGAAGACGAGCTTTCTGCCGGTTTTACCACCATCGGGGCGATCATCAGCGGGAAGGCTGCCTTTTCCGCCACGGCCGGGCCGGGCACCGTTCTTTTCCAAGAGCCGCTCTCCATGGCCGAGATGATGCGCCTGCCGGTGGTTGTAGCCGTGCAGCAGCGCGGCGGCCCTTCCACGGCCACTGTGATCTACTCGCAGCAGGAGATTAACCTGGTCTGCTTCGGCGGCAACGGGGAAGGGCTCCGGCTGGTCTACTCCACCAGCAGCCACCAGGAGCTTTACGATTATACGATCAAGGCCTTTCATCAGGCCTGGCGCTACCGCTTCCCCACCTTTATCCTGGGAGACGGCTACCAGGCGAAGATGCGGGAAGAGCTGCAGCTTTACGATCCCGCGGAGCGGGGGATCGGCCCCATCCCCAAGGAACCGATCTTCGGGTCAATCAGGGGAGATGACGAGAAGCCGCTGCTGCACCTGCGCAACTCCTTCAGCGTGGAGGAGGAGTTGAGCGAGGTGCTCCGCCGGCATCTCGACGATTATGCCCGGGCGGCGCCGGAGCTGGTGGAGCACGAATTTCTCGGAGAGCCCGGCGGGGATCTGCTTGTCGTCGCCCACGGCATCGTCGGCCGGGCGGCGCGCCAGGCGGTGCAGGAGCTGCGCGAAGCGGGCCGGGGGATTAATTTTTTCCGCCCCATCACGCTGCGCCCCTTCCCGGAGGAGGCCTTTAGAGAGGCCCTGGAGATGAGCGGCGGGGCCGTGCTCGTGGCCGAATCGGCGGAGGGGCAGCTCGGCAACCTGGTCCGCCTTGCCGCGGCCGGGCGGGGATTGCCGGATTTCCGGAGTTGCTACCGCCCCGGGGTGGGGATCACCGCGGAAGAGATCAAGGAGGCGATCCTGGCATGAGCGAGTTCTCCATGCCCCGCTGCTGGAACCGGGAAAGCAAGCCGCACCGCTTCTGCCCCGGCTGCGGCCACGGCCTCGTTTTGAAAGCGCTGGGGCTGGCCATTGACGAGATGGAACTGAAGGAACGGCTCATCTTCGCCTGCGATATCGGCTGCTCCCTGCTGGCCTGGGATTTTTTCACCTTCCCCTGCATGCAGACGCATCACGGCCGGACCGTCCCGGTGATGGTGGGGCTGAAAAGGGCCAGTCCCGAGCTGGTGGCCGTGGCTTACATGGGCGACGGGGGAGGTTACGCCATCGGGTTGCAGCACCTGGTGAGCGCGGCGCTGCGTGACGATCCCATCACCGCCGTCCTGGTAAACAACACCGTTTATGCCATGACCGGGGGGCAGATGGCCCCCACCACCCTGCCGGGGCAGAAAACGGAGACCACGCCTTTTGGGCGCGACGAAGCGGAAACGGGCCGCCCTTTCAAGGGGCCGGAGACGCTGGCCGCGGTGGCCCATCCCGAGGCCTACTTAGCCCGGGGGACGGTGGCACAGGTGCTCCGCCTGAAAAATGAGCTCAAGCGGGGTCTCGAAAGGCAGCTGCAGGGCCATTTCTCATTTATCGAAGCGCTCTCCACCTGCCCCACCAACTGGCGGACCAACGCCGCCGCCACCTGGTCTTTTCTGGAGCAGGATATGAGCAGCTACTACCGCCC
>JAAZHP010000223.1 GCA_012510625.1 Bacillota bacterium | reverse complement strand
CCCAAAAAAAATGGTGACCCCTAGGGGATTTGAACCCCTGCTGCCAGCTTGAAAGGCTGGTGTCCTCACCGATTAGACGAAGGGGCCATGAATGGTGGGCCCACCAGGGCTCGAACCTGGGACCAACCGGTTATGAGCCGGCCGCTCTTCCAACTGAGCTATGGGCCCTTCGTTAATTTTTTTACAACATGTTTTATCGTGTCCATTGAGGAGTTTAGCATAACCTGAGGCCTGCTGTCAAGGACTTTCGGCTGCAAACCAGGAATGCCGCAGATGCCTATTTTACTATAGCCAGCTCCCTTTATGTAGGAGCGGTGCAATTTAACTCCTCTATCTGTTTAAAAAGTTGATCACATCCGCCACCGTCTCGCTGGGGATTTCCTCCATGGGGATGTGACCGGCTCCTTCGTAGATGATCAGCTCGCTCTTCGGCATGGCTTCATGAAACAGGTAAGCATGCTCCACCGGGATCCAGCTGTCCATGTCTCCCCATATGATCAGGGCCGGAGCCTCGATGGAAGCCAGGGCCGCCTTGACGTCGGAAAAGCTGGAAAAGGTGGCGGTGCCTCCGAAAGATGTGAGAACATCCCGATTCCCTTCCCGCCTCAGAAGGCGATAATACCTGGTGATTGTATCCGGGTCAAGCCTTTTCGTGTCGCCGTAAACCTGCTTTACAAACACCGCCACCAGGTAACGGGGCGTACAGTAGCGCACCAGGGGTTTCAACACGGGGGAGCCGGCCAGCTTAAAAAGAGACAGCTTGTCATCGTCAGAGATAAAGCCGGACGCATTAAGCAGGACAATCTTGTCAACCCGCTCCGGATACCGGGCGGCAAAAGCCCAGGTGATTCCGCCGCCCAAAGAATTGCCGGCCATGGAGACGCGCTCAATGCCGATGGCATCCAAAAACTTAGACATGAACTCAACGTAATAGTCGATACCCTGCTGCGCCTCCGTTCCCGGACCGGTGAGGCCAAAGGAGGGCAAATCCAGGCGGATAACCCGGCGTTCACGCTTCAACTCCTCCGCCCAGCCATCCCACGTGTGCAGAGAAGAAAGCACGCCGTGAACCAGGACCACCGGTTCTCCGGAGCCCTCGTCCCGGTAGTGCACATTCATGCCGTCAATTTGGACAAAGCGGGATGTCTCTGCGGCATATTCATCCATCAACTTCTCCACGGGGATATCGGGGCGAAAATGGACAGCCAAAAGCAGTACCAGGCCCGCCAGCAAAATAAATAATACTTTTAAAAACGTCATGGTGCGCCTTTTTTTCATTCTGACAATCCCTCCGGTGATTTTCAGAAAAGTGAGACTATATTTTGTTTCGCCGTCACCCACTCTTCTCCTGCCGGCTTGAGCCCGGTCAGGAGATCCTTCGCTTCGCTCAGGATGACACGTAAAAAGTGAGGATGAGTAGAAAAGCTCAGGAAGATTACAAATAATCCAAAGGTAAATTTGGGAGGTGGTTATTCGCACTGCGGTACGTATTAAGATTTCTTTTAAATCCCCCCCGGCCCCCCTTTTCCAAAGGGGGGAGTCCCTAATACCCCAGGTTGTGCGTGAAAGTGGGACGATGGGGACGTACCTGTTTGTCCCACTTTTGGGGACACAGGAGCAAGAAAAAGCGGCCTATATGGCCGCCTCATTTGACTTGCTTTTATATCGATCCCAGCCTTTAACTTCCCTGTTCTTTCTTTAGCTTAGCCAGCTCCTCTTCAACGAGCATGCGGCGCAGGATTTTGCCGACCATGGTCTTGGGGAGCTCTTCCCGGAACTCCACGATCTTGGGAACTTTATACTTGGCCAGGTTTGCCTTGCAGTATTCGATGACCTCCTCCTCTGTCATCGTGACTCCGTCTTTCAGAACAATATACGCCTTGATGGTTTCGCCCCGGTATCCGTGGGGCACGCCGGCCACGCAGACCTCCCTGATCTTTTCATGGCCGTAGAGAACCTCTTCAATTTCGCGGGGGAAGATATTGTATCCGCCGGCGATAACCATGTCTTTTTTGCGATCAACGATATAAAAATAGCCGTCTTCGTCCATCATGGCGATATCACCGGTGAGAATATAGCCATCATGAAAAATGGCTGCCGTTTCCTCATCCCGGTTGAGATATCCCCGCATAACCTGCGGCCCCTTGACCGCCAGCTGGCCCCGCTCCCCCACGGGCATCTCCTTGGAGGGATCGTCGATATCCACTATCTTCGCCACCGTACCGGGAAAGGGCACTCCGATGCTGCCGGCCTTGTTTGAACCATAAATGGGGTTGCAGTGCGTCACCGGCGAAGTTTCGGTCAGCCCGTATCCTTCCCGGAGGCGGCCGCCGGTTAAGGCCTCAAACTGCTTTTGCACCTCCACCGGCAGGGGCGCGGCCCCGCTGATGCATACCTTGATGGAGCTGAGGTCATATTTCTGCACATCGGGATCATTGTTGATCGCCACATACATTGTCGGGACGCCGGGGAAAAGGGTCGGTTTCTCTTTGTGAATTAATTTCAGAATCTCCTTGACCTTGAACTGGGGCACGGGGATCAGGGTGCCCCCGCCCACAAGCGCCAGGTTCAGAGCAGTAGACATGCCGTAGCTGTGAAAGAACGGCAGCGCCCCGAGGATGATCTCTTTGCCCTCCTGGAAATCGTTAACCCAGCTCTTTACCTGCAGCGCATTGGCCAGGATGTTGCGGTGGGTTAAGATCGCTCCCTTGGAGACACCGGTGGTCCCCCCGGTATACATGTAACAGGCCGGTTTTTCAAGATCATCCTCTATTTCGGGAACCGGATGAGAAGCAAATTGTTTCAGCAAGTCAAGCAGCCTGCGGTGACCGGATTCCAGCCTGACCCGATCGCCTTCCTTTTTTTCTTTCGCCAGGGTATATAGCGTTTTCAAAAATCCGGGCAGGTAATCCTTGATATTGGTCACAATTATCTCTTTTAATCCGGTTTTTTCCTTGATCTTGTTGACCAGGGGATAAAAGCGGCTCAGGGTGATGATCGCTTCGGCGCCTGAATCGTTCAGCTGGTGGGCGAGTTCTCTTTCCACGTAAAGCGGGTTGCAGGGGGTGACAATGCAACCGGCCCGCAGGGTGCCGTAAAAAGCAATTACATACTGGGGGCAGTTGGGCAGGTGCAGGGCCACGCGGCTGCCCGGCTGCAAGCCCAGTCCGGCCAGGGCGGCGGCAAAGTTGCCGGCAGCCCGGTCCAGCTCGCTGAAGGTGAGCTTCCTCCCCATAAATTTTACCGCGACAACTGAGGGCCATTTGCGGGCCGCCTCCTCCAGGAAGCGGGGCAGCGTTTTGGAAGGCAGCTCTATGTCGTGCGGCACTCCGGGGTCATAACTTTTGTACCATATTTTTTCCATTTTAAAAACCTCCTTTACCGGCAAAAGGGCGCCAGCTTACCGAAATATATAAATAATTAAATTAATTTTACTTTATATTCGACTTATACTTGCAATTATCCTCTTATTCTTTAAAATAATAAATATATAAATAATCGTCAGTATAAAGGGGGCGGAGCGCCCTCTACAGGTCCAACAACTTTTCCTGAAGGCAAGCTCCGGCAAGGAAGGTTTTATTTTATTCTTAAAGAAAGATAGATGAGGGCAAGTCTATTGCACGGGAATCAGATCCGTCGTTTAAATGAATTCAAGGAGGACCGGCCATGTTCGAAGTAGTAAACGACATTCATGTCAAAATTGATACGGAACATGTTTTAAGAGGGCAGGGAATTGATCCGGCAAAAGCCTCGGCATTATTAACCCGTGTTGCAGTAAGTGTTACAGAAGAAGCCAACTCTTTAATAGAACCGGCAGCGCTCTACGGCAACCTGCCGGTTGAAGACTTCCAACACGAACGGATCGCTTTTCCCGGTGGAACTTTTAGCGGCCCCCTGGTAGCGCGGGCTTTCGCGGGGTCTTCCCGGTTATATCTGGCTCTCTGCACAATCGGGCCGGGTTTGGAAAAGCGGGTGGCAGAATTGATGGCTAAGGATATGATGCGGGCCATGGCCCTGGACGGAGCCGGCACGGCCGCGATAGGTGAAGTATCGCAGCTGATCAGAGATCGGATTATCGCCAGTGCGGAAAAAGCCGGTTTGACAGCAGGGATGAGAGCCAATCCCGGACAGGAGGGATGGCCCATCGAGCAGCAGCGGACCTTCTTCAACCTGGTTCCCGCTGAGCGGATCGGTGTGAGTCTTACAGAAAGCTGCTTGATGCTGCCCCGCAAATCTGTCTCTTTTGCAATCGGCTGCGGGGAGAATATGTGCGCGGATAATGTTCCCTGCGATTTCTGCTCAAAACGGAATCGCTGCCAGTGGCGGAATAGAAAAGAACGGAATCAATAAAGGCATCCGGGAGCGGCATAAGTTTTTCAACCCCGGTTTATTCCAGGCCGTACACCTGGCGCGGCGCCAGCCAGCGGGGAAAACGCTCCCGCAGCTCCAGGCGCATGCAGTAACAAAACTGGCAGGCATCGGCGTAACCGGACGCATGGGTTAGCCCGTAAGTTTCAGCCAGCTGCAATGGGCCTCCTTCAGCCAGGGGGCCGCAGATTGGATGTTCCGGAGCGCGGTAATCCCTCAACAGCTCCGAGAGGGCCCTTTCCCACATGTTCCCGATAATCAATCCCTGGCAGATATGGACATTGCCAAGGGCGTCAAGATGCACCCGCTGCGGGCTGACGAGATCTTCGTAAGGGCACTTGTTGAACAGGCCGGCCGGCAGGGAAACAGCCTGCCCGGCCAGCTTCTCCGCCGCCCTTCCCCTGTACATGACCGGATCTCCGCTCTCGCTTCCGGCATCATGAGCGGCAGTGCAGAGAAGGGATACGGGGAGCGATAATTTTTGCGCGGCCCTGATCGCAAGGCGTGCCGGTGAAGGATCTGCTTGGGCAGAGCTGTGATAAGAGTCTTCGCTGACGCTGAAATCCGCCAGGCCGGCTGCGGCCAGAGGCTCCAACCACAGCATGGCATCAGCCTCGCTGACGGCAAAATAGCCGTTCGTCACCACGCCTACATCGAAGCCCATTTCCCGGGCTTTCCGCACCCCGGCAAGCAGTAGGGGGTGGTAAAGAAAGGGTTCTCCCCCTTCAAAGTAAATCGTTCTCACACTGTCCAGCCTGGCGGCCTCGCGAAGCGCTGCCTCGATCTGCTCCAGGGTGAAAGTGCCCCCGGCCCGTGGGCTGCTGTAAAGAAAACAGTGATCGCATTCATAGTTGCACTCGTAGGTCAGCAGAAAATGAAGTCCTTTAATCATGTGCCTTGCTCCCTCGCCTTTCAGCTATTAATGAACATCCGTTGTTGTTACTGTATGTTTCTGTTAATATTTCGTTTTATCCGAAAATGCGTTAATAAGGTATTCGGCAAAGCGGAAGCATTACCTTCAAAAATCCAGGATGCCAAAAGACGGAACTATCTGCCAACCTGGGTTTAATCTGAGAGTAAAGCCGCAGAGTAGATTGAAGTTGCGGAGCACTTTTACATAGAAGGAAGGGTTTCTTCTGGAGCATAAGCGTCTGACGGGCGCCGGTCGCATTTGTTCTCCTAAAAATGTACAAAAAAATTGGCTCCCCAGGCAGGACTCGAACCTGCAACCTACCGGTTAACAGCCGGCCGCTCTGCCATTGAGCTACTGAGGAACCTGTTCTTCAGGAGTAATTATAGCGAATGATTTTATTTTCGTCAAGCTTTGGCATGATTTTGATCGCGTCAAGACACTGTAGGTTTTAAAAGAACCCCACATTCAACTCAAATCGCCATTTGCTTGTTTAGTCCCTTTAATGCCATACGGGTCAGGCTGCTTCTCCCATTGAAAATGGGGACGT
>JAAZHP010000222.1 GCA_012510625.1 Bacillota bacterium | reverse complement strand
GCAGTCGCGGCCCCGTCTCCCTGGGCGGCCCTCCGGCCCGCCTACTCCTCTCCTTCATCGCGCTGGCAAATATTTTAAGTGAATTATAGCACACCCTCCACTCAAAGACAACAAGCGCCGGCACGGCAGGGGCTGTGTAATATCTAAACCGGCCGGGCCGGGAAGCGGGCATTTGGCGCCTGCCGGGCGCACTGCCGTTGATGGCTTTCAATAAGGTTTTTTACTCCCCGCTGTTAACCCGCCTGATGACAATGAGCTCTTCTCGATCGTCTATTGATTCGAATATTTTTCTCTCGCCGAAGTGGAGGATTGCCTCCATGGCCTTGAAAGAAGACTCTTTATCTCCCTGCTTCAGCGCTTCTAAAAGCTTCAGGTTCAATTCCAGCGAGGCCTGCGGGACCCCGGGAAGTGAATAGTAAAACTCAGTGAAAAATGAATAGATTGGCTTAAAAGATTGGAAAACAAGCTTGCTGATAATATTTCCGGATACAGAGACAATTTTATAGTGAAAATCATAGTCGCATTCCGTTAACGCGGCAATATTGTCTAAGTTTTCTCTCTTCCTTTGCAGGTTGGCGGTTAAATAGGCAATATCCTTTGAGTTTATGCGGAGAGCCGCTTCGGCCGCGGCGTTCGTTTCAACGGTAGCCCTGAACTTCAAGAGGGATATGAGAGTTTGCCTCTCGATAACCCGGCGGATACGCAGCGTCTGCACCAGGGTATCGAGGGTGCCGTCACTGTAAAAATCCTTCACATAAGTGCCGCTCTGGGGTAAAGTTTCCACAAATCCTTCCTGAGAAAGCATGGCCATGGCTTCTCGCACGGCAAAACGGCTGGCTCCATACTGTTCGGCCAGTTCACGCTCCGTGGGCAGTTTGCTGCCGATGGGGTAGATTTCATTGATTATGGCGGTCCTGATTTCTTCAAATATCCTGGCGGAAAGCCCGGTTCTCATAGCACTACCCTCTTTCTCTGGTATAGCCCGCTTATTAATATCATAGCTTATCGGATGCCATTTGAGCAAGAAAAGACTTGACAATTGGTTATACCAAATATTATAGTTGGTATAACCAATTGTGAATTTTGATTAGTTTTAAATGATTAAAAGGGTGGGTGAAGATGAAAAAGCGTACTGCTTTATTCCTCGTGTCCTGCAAGCGCGCTTCAGTTGCTCTCGGTGTGGCTTTGCTGCTGCTGCTGGGCACAGCAGCAACCGTGTCTGCCGGAGAAGAGCTATACCGCGACCTTTCCAGGGCTGCCCGGGAGGGAGAGCCCGGGTTTTTCAAGCTTCTGGCGGAAGAGGGAGAGAGTATTGACTGGGAAAGAGCGTCACCGGTTGAGTTTGAAGGCAACCTCCGCTTTCTCCAGCTGGCAGGGACGGAAGCCTTAGAAGATGACCCGGCGGGGCTTTTTTTGGTCCGCCGTCTCGACGGAGAACTCTACCTGGTATCCTTCCCCTCTGCGGCCGAGCTGGAACAGACAGATTCCGAAGCCGCCTATTCGGACCTGAAAAGCCTGCTGGGAGACAAACTTGTATTTAAAGCCCTGCTTGCCGGGGCCAACGTCGATGGAGAGAGCTACACCTTCATCCGCTTTGTAGAAAGGCCGCAACAGCTTCTGCTCGATCGCATTTTTAAAACTTCAATCATGTTTATGTTTTTCTTCGTCATGCTCGGCATGGGCCTCACCCTTACCCTTCAAGATTTCATCCTCGTTTTTAAAAAACCGAAAGGGATCATCACCGGTATATTTTTGCAATGGTTCCTCATGCCCCTGTTGGCCCTGGGTATGGCCTATGCTCTCGGTTTTTATCAAAGCTTTCCCTTTATTTATGCCGGCATGGTTTTGATCTGCGCCTGTCCCGGAGGCGTCACCTCAAACCTGATGACCTACTACGCCAAAGGCGATCTGGCCCTATCGGTATCGCTAACCTCAATTTCAACGGTCCTGGCCCTCTTTTTCACCCCCTTTGTCCTGACCCTGTTTTGCTCGAATATACCTGATATCAATGTGCCGGCTGATTTAATCGTGCAAACCATCATCGGCCTGGTCCTCGTGCCGCTGATCCTGGGGATGCTCATCCGCAAAAAGTGGCAGACCTTTGCCCAAAAAGCGATGCCCTTCTTCTCAGCGCTGGGAGTATTGGCCCTGCTTCTGGTTATCGGGGTGGGCATCGTCACCAATGCAGAGAAATTTGCCGACACCGAGCGCTACAGCTTCTTATTTTATGTCATGGTGATCCTTCTCTCAATTCTGGGCATGCTGCTTGCCCTGGGAGCATCCAAGCTTTTCAGGATTGACAACGTTCAATCCAGGGCCATCTCCATAGAGGTGGGGCTGCGCAATTCCACCCTGGCTGTAACCATCGCCCTGTTAATCCAGGATTTGATGGGCGATTTTTATAGCTCCATGTTTGTTACTACGGCCATATACGGCATCACCATGTATTTGACCGGTTTTCTGATGATTCTTCTATACAAATATTTGCTTCCCCTCGGGCAGAACAAAAACGGAGCTCATATCACCGGCAGGCCCGGATTGAGCAAAGAGCGCCAATAAAATACACACCAAAACACTTAACCAAAAGGAGAGGAGAAAATAGAAAATGAAAGTTAACAGAATCGAGCTTTACCATGTTTCCATTCCCCTTCCCGCGGATTTTTACCCCTCCTGGATCCCCGGATATCCGCAGAGATTTAACCGCTTTACCCTCATCAAAATCACCACCGATGAAGGGCTGGCCGGCTACAGCGCCGGCATGGCCATGGAAGAAGAGCGCGAGGGGCTGGGCACCCTGCTGGGCCAGTATTTAATCGGGCAGGATGTAGAAAAGATGGACGAAGTAAGGCACCTGCTCCGCGAAGCCTCTTACCTGGGCTGGCGGAACAGCTGGATTGAGGCCGCTTTTTGGGATTTGCTCGGCAAAAAAGAAGGCAAACCGGTCTACGAACTGCTTGGGGGCAAAGGAGGCCGCATCCAGGCCTACTGCTCCACGGGCGAAGTGCATGAACCCGCCCGGCGGGCTGAAGAGGTGCTGGCCTTCAGGGAGATGGGCTTTAAAACAGTCAAGCTGCGTATCCATGATCATGATATCAAAAAAGATATCGAGCAGATTAAAGCTGTGCGCGAGGCTGTTGGGGAGAGCATGAACATCGGGGTGGACGCCAACCAGGGCTGGCCGGTAACGATCATTCAGAAGCCTCCCATCTGGGACCTGGAGCGGGCCGTTGAGTATGCCAAAGCCTGCGAAGAATATAATATTGCCTGGCTGGAAGAACCGCTGGATATGTACGCTTTTGATGAAATGGCCGAATTGCGGCGCCGCACCAAAACACCCATCGCCGGCGGGGAGCTGACCCCGGGCTGGCATGAGCATAAAATCCTGCTGGAAAAGGAGTGCCTGGATATTTACCAGCCCGACTCCACCTTCTGCGGCATTGACACCGCAGTTAAGGTGATGCGCGAAGCGATCCGGCGCGGCCTGAGCTTCAGCCCGCACACCTGGACAAACGGCATCGGCCTGGCCATAAATCTGCAGGTTGCCGCGGCCTGCCCCGGTCAAAAGCCCATCGAATTTCCCTACGAACCGCCGGCCTGGATCCCGCGCTACCGTGACGGTATCTTAAAAGAGCACTTTGAGATCGACAAGGAAGGTTATATCGCCCTGCCCGATAAACCGGGACTAGGCTTCGAGATCGATGAGCAGGCCCTGAGCCGGTACGGGCGTAAATTCTTTGAAATGACCCCGCGGGGTCTGGCCATGAAAACAATCCGGCAAAGAGGCCTTATCAACGCCCTCAAGCTGGCTAAAAAGAAAAAACAGGGGTAAGTATAAAATAAACGATTGAGCATTAAGAAACTGGGACAGCAGGGACGTACCTGTTTGTCCCACTTTTTTTAAGCTGCGTCCATATTGACATTATCATTGTCCGTTGACACATACAGGTGCCGGGGCGGTTCCGGGAATCTAGAGGGATTCTGTCACCCGGAGCGCTGGCGGAGAACCTCGTAGACGAGCACGGCGGCGGCGACGGCGGCGTTCAACGAGTCAAGTGGCGCCAGCTGGGGGATTGTAACATCAAGATCCGCCGCCGCAGCCAGCTCCGGCGAAAGACCGCCGCTTTCGCCGCCAATCAAGAAGGCCGTTTTCCCCCGCAAGTCCATCTCCCAGTAAAGCCGCCCGCCTTGCGGCTGTGCGGCCAGGACCAGCATGCCGCCGCTCTGCAGCAGCTTCAGCAGCCGCAGCGGCTCTTCTACCGCAACCGGCGGCAGGTGAAAAATAGCGCCGGCTGAAGCCCGCAGCGCTTTGGGGCTGTAGGGATCAACAGTGCCCGGGCCGAAGAATAGAGCGTCGACACCGGCGGCGGCGGCGGTCCGGACTATTGTGCCCATATTTCCGGGGTCCCTGAGAGAATCCAGGATTAAAACCAGGGAAAGAGGCCGGGCCATTACAGAAGAAAGCTCCGGTGCTCCGAAGGGAATAATCGCGGCTATTTCCTGGGGAGTTTCGGTATCAGCCAGCCTTGCAAAAAGCGAAGAGTTAACCAGGTACTGCCTGGACCCTCCCGGCAAACAGGAAAGAATAGCAGTACCGCCGTCATCAATAAAATTGCGGGTAAAAAATACAACTTCAGGGGCCAACCCTGCGGACAACGCCTCTTTTACCGCGTTCGGCCCCTCCACCGCCAGTTTGCCGGCGGCGCGCCGGTATTTACGGTTGCCGGCCAGGCGGCGGTATTCTTTTATGTACCTGTTGCTGCTGCTAATGATCTCTCTAATTGGCAAATCAAATCCAGCCCATTTTCTTTAAAGCTTTATTGTCGCCGACCGCAACGATAAGGTCGCCTTTTTTGATCCTGTCCTCCGCTCCCGGAGAAATATTGGTTTTCCCGTCTATACTTCTCAAAGCAATCACGTTAATGCCAAAGCGCGCTCTTAAATTTAACTCCTTGAGTGAACGACCGACCATCTCCTCGGGCGCAGATACTTCGACTACGTTGCTGTTGGAGGATAGCTCAATCAGGTCCACAATGTTAAAGGCGCTGAGGCTATGGGCCAGCTTCTGCCCCATGTCTCTCTCCGGAAACACCACCCGGTTGACGCCAATCTTGGAGAGCACTTTGCCGTGCAGCTCTGTCTGCGCCCTGGCCACGACAAATCGAGCCCCCATCTCGATCAAGAGGATACAGGTCATAATCGATGATTGAATCTCGTGGCCGATGGCCACAACGATGACATCGAAATCTTTTATTCCCAGCGAGCTCAAAGCCGCCTCGCTGGTGGCGTCCGCCTGGACTGCATGGGTTACCGATTCGCTAATCTCCTGCACCAGTGAAGGATCGATGTCCACAACCATAACATTATGCCCCAGTTCGTATAGAGTGGTGGCAACGCTGGACCCAAAACGACCGGCCCCGATTACCAGGTATTGCTTGGTCACAAAAACACCTCCAACTTTTTGGATTACCCTGTGGGGAAACTATCTTCAGGATAGTGGAGCGATTGATCTTCATACCACGCCGTCCGGCCAGGCAGCAAACATCGCCAGGGGACCATATGCCCGGCCAGGATGGCGCAGCTGTAATTACGGTAGTGCAGCCCACTGTCCCGAAAGCAGATACAATTTCAAAAAACATGGGTAAAAAACGGCCTTTCGAAAAGGGACCGTAAAAAGCAAACCGGGTTAAGGCTCCATATCCAACCTTGAACAGAGGGAAGGGGAGCACAGGACAATTATTGCAGACAGCGCTAACTGTGCTTCTTCGCCACTTGAACCAACCTGTTGAAGCCGTCCTGGTCATGAACAGCCATATCGGCAAGCATCTTCCGGTTTATCTCCACATCAGCTTTCTTCAAGCCGCTGATAAAACGGCTGTAAGACAGCCCGTTAGAGCGGGCGGCGGCATTAATTCGCGAAATCCATAGTTTGCGAAAATCTCTTTTCCGCTGCCGGCGATCCCGGTAAGCATAAAAGAGCGATTTCATGACTTGCTGGTTTGCAGTCCGGTATAACCTGCTCTTGCCCCCGTAATACCCCTTCGCCAGCTTCAATACTTTTTTGCGTCTCCGGCGGGCTACCGGTCCTCGTTTAACTCGGGGCATGATGGGACCTCCTTTCTAGATTAAGGCAATAGCTTCTCTACTCGTTTGTAATCAGAAGCGCTGACCGTGGTTGATTTACGCAGCCTTCTCTTCCGGCCGGCGCTTTTTTTCGTGAGAATATGGCTTTTAAACGCGCGAAAACGCTTGAACTTGCCACTCCCGGTTCTTTTGAAACGTTTCGCTGCCCCCCGGTGGGTTTTCATTTTAGGCATCGTTCCTGTCTCCTTCAACTATGATTTAGGGGACAAAATCATGATCATGTTACGCCCCTCAAGCTTGGCGTTGCGTTCAACAACGGCACAGTCGTCCAGCTCTTTAACCATCTCCTGGCATAGACGCTGTGCAATTTCCGGATGAGCCAGTTCCCGGCCCCGGAACATCACGGTTACCTTAACCTTGTCCCCGCTCTCCAGGAAGCGGCGGCTGTTCCTTACTTTCACCGCAAAATCGTGCTTCTCAATCTTCGGACGCAGCTTGACTTCTTTTAGCGTAATCAGCTTCTGCTTCTTGCGGGCTTCCCGCTCCTTCTTGCTCTGCTCATACTTATATTTGCCAAAGTCCATCAACCGGCATACCGGTGGGTTCGCATTGGGAGCTACATTCACCAGGTCCAGTCTTTTTTCTCGGGCAACTTCCAGAGCATCTCTGAGCGCCATCACCCCAATCTGGCTGCCATCAACATCGATCACGAGCACTTCCCGGGCTTTAATTTGCTCATTGACGAACAAATTTTTAGTAATCTTTTTCACCTCCCGCCATGGCATTCCCCCATTTAATCAAAGTAATAAATATGAGCAGGTAAAAGCACCTGCTCACCAATCCCACATTTTGACTCCATACAACCCTGGCGGCAGCAGCGTCCTTCCGAGCGCCCCAGGGTGAGAAGCAGTGGCTTCTACTTGTTTTCAATTATTAAATTCTACTGATCGAAGCATAACAAATATTGACCAAGAGGTCAAATTATTTTTTTTCTTTAATAACCTCTCTGAGCTGCTCGATAAATCTTTCCAAAGGCTGGGGACCGAGGTCGCCCGCCTCGCGGTGACGCACCGCCACCTGTTTCGCGGCAGCCTCCCGCTCGCCTACAACCAGCATGTAGGGGATTTTTTTCAACTGCGCTTCCCTGATTTTGTAGCCCACTTTCTCGCTGCGATCATCCAGGTTAACCCTGAAGGCGGCGCCGCGCAGGGCGGAGCAGACTTCCGCAGCGTAGGCGTGCTGCCTTTCGGTAATAGGGATCACCACAGCCTGCTGCGGGGCCAGCCAGGCCGGAAAGGCGCCGGCATAGTGCTCGATGAGCAGCGCCAGGAATCGTTCGATGGCCCCGTAGATGACACGATGGATCACTACCGGGCAGTGTTTCTGGCCGTCGGCGCCGATATAGGCAAGATCAAATAATCCGGGCATCTGGAAGTCAAGCTGGATGGTGCCGCACTGCCAGCTGCGGCCAAGACAGTCTTCCAGGTGAAAGTCAATTTTGGGACCGTAAAAGGCGCCGTCGCCCTCGTTGATCCGGTATGGAAGCCCCTTCTCCTGCAGAACCCGCTCGAGGATCGCCTCAGCCCTGTTCCACATTTCAATGCTGCCTATCGCCTTGGGCGGCCTGGTGCTCAGCTCAACGCGGTAGTTGAAGCCGAAAACGCGGTAGAAGCGATCGATCATCTCGATCACGCCGGCAACTTCCGGTTCGATCTGATCCGGAGTCATAAAGATGTGGGCGTCGTCCTGGGTAAAGCTGCGCACCCGCAGCAATCCGTGCAGGGTGCCGGAAAGTTCATGGCGGTGGACCAGGCCCAGCTCGGCAATGCGGCGCGGCAGGTCCCGGTAGCTGTGCAGGCGCGAGCGGTAAACCAGCATCGCCCCGGGACAGTTCATCGGCTTAACCGCGTAGTCCTCTCCGTCTATTTTGGTGAAATACATGTTCTCGCGAAAATGATCCCAGTGGCCGGAATTCTCCCAGAGCTTCCGGTTCATAATCATGGGCGTGCGGATCTCTTCGTAGCCGGCCCGGCGATGCTCCCGGCGCCAGAAAGAGAGCAGCTCCTCGATGATGATCATCCCGTTGTGGTGAAAAAAGGGAAAACCGGGGCCCTCGTCATGCAGGCTGAAGAGATCGAGTTCGCGGCCCAGCTTGCGGTGATCCCTCTTCTTCGCTTCCTCCAGCAGCTCCAGGTGCCGCTCCAATTGCTCGGCAGTGGGGAAGCTGGTGCCGTAGATGCGCTGCAGCATGGGATTGCGCTCGTCGCCCCGCCAGTAAGCGCCGGCCAGCCCGGTCAGTTTAAACGCCCCGATCTTGCCGGTATCAAGCAGGTGGGGACCGGCACAGAGATCGACAAAATCACCCTGCTCGTAAATGGAGATGGGTTCATCATCAGGCAGCTCGGCGATTAATTCGCATTTATAAGGCTCGCCCCTCTGCCGGAAGAGAGCAAGCGCCTCTTCACGGCTGATTTCCCGGCGTTCGAAGGGCAGCTCTTCTAATATAATCCGCTTCATTTCGGCTTCAATTTGGCCAAGGTCTTCGGCTGATATGGGCTCCGTAAACTCAAAATCATAATAAAATCCGTTCTCTATCGCCGGACCGATCCCCAGCCTGGCTCCGGGGTAGAGCCTCTTTACGGCCTGGGCCAGGACGTGGCTGGTGCTGTGGCGGTAGATCCGGGCGCCCCGTTCATCGGAAAAATCCAAAAAAGCGACCTCGCTGTCGGATTCAAGAGGACTTCTCAGGTCGCATTCCTTTTCATTAACCATCGCCGCGATAACGCCGTCGCAGCTTTCTTCGTGTTCGCGGCATATTTCCAATAAGCTAACTCCCACAGGATAGGAGAGCTCCTTCCCCTGCTTTAACTTAACCTTGATCTGCGGCAACAAGTATGCCTCCTTCCCCGCTGCAATTGGATAGCTTTATGATATGACTTGTCCCCAACCCTGTCAAGATCAGAGGCCGGGGGCGGAGGTCAGAGGCCGGAGCCAAAAAGGGGGACTTTTAGTTAATCCGGTGCCAGGCACCGGATTAACTAATTGAGCGGCTGCGGCTTGTCGCCGGTAAGAAGAGGAGCCTTCTCCCGGCGGCAGTGGCTGCAGTCTTCACAGTAAATGAGACGGTTTTCAAAGATGCGGCGCAGGCTCTCCACCGCCCGGGGGTAGCGCTGGAAGACACTCCGGTGCAGCATGATCCGGCGCGGCGCCACTGAAACAAGCATGCTCACAAGGATATCTTCGTAATCACTCTCATCGTCAAAATCGGTGAGATCAAATTCATCCCATTCACAGGGATCGACCTGCTTGAAGCGGTGATCTGTAATCCGGACGCGCCCTTTCTGGTCGGCGGTGAGGTGGACCAGCTCTATCTTCGGCTGCTGCAGACTTAAAAAATACTTCAACAGCCGGATAAATTCCCGGTATTCCTTATCGGCAAGATGGTTTTCCACGGCTTCGTCGATCACCCGGCGCAGTTCGCGGCGGCATTCGTGCAGCCGGAAATTGTAGAATCCTTCAATATTTAAATGATCATGCGGCCCCTTCAGGTATGCCAGGATACTTTTCTCAATCAATTCCCGGTGAAGCTCCCGGCGCCGCCTAAGCTTAACGCTGTCAAATTGGCGGCAGGCAATGGCGAGAATCTCTTCGCGCTCCTCCCTGCCGAAATAGAAATAGTGAAAGCGAATCAGATCCTGCAACAGGTGAACTGTCAGATCCTCCATCAGGAAATGCGATACTAAGGAGGCAACTGCTTCTGTGAGCGCCTCCCGGGAGGCGCCGCCGCAAGATTGATCCGGAAGAAAAACGAGCAATTTTCCGGCGCTGCCGCAGTCGCTCCAGGAGTAAAGAAAGGGCAATTTGTTAAAAAAAGCGCCCTTTTGCTCCAGCCTCTGCTGCAGCCGTTCACAAGAGCGCCTGACCATGATCGAAAGGGTATACACCGGGCCTCCTCCTTTCTGCTTTATTATATGAGGAGTGCCCGCTATCTACTACCTTCCTCTAAGTAAAGTATTTTTGTTACGCTTTCACCTGCAGCGCCAGGGGCAGCAGCTCTACCTCCGCCGGCCCCCGGCCCGGCTGCTCTCCGTCCAGATTCAGGAGCGCCTCTTCTGTCTGAACGGCCACCTTCCGGCCGCGCAAAGTAATACATTGGGGATGATCCAGGTGCGCCCCCCGGTAGACCTTCGGCAGGTTGGCGAGCAGGTTTAACTTGCTCAGGCTGTGTAAAATCACGATATCGAAAAGTCCGTCTTCCATCACGGCATGGGGAGCGATACACATGCCGCCGCCGAAATAGCGGCCGTTGGCTACGGCCACAATAGTTACCACCCCTTCAAACACGGGCTGATCATCAACGGTGATGGCCATCTCCTTGTTTCGGTAGAGCATGAGGCTGGCAACTGTTCCCCAGAGAAAAGAGATAAAACCGCCCAAGGCCTTGCTGGTCCGGTTGACCCGGTCCACGGTGTCGCCGTCCAGCCCCAGGCCGGCAATATTGACAAAATAGCGTACCTCCCGATCCCCGCGGTGATTGCAAAAACTGAGCCGGCCCACATCAACTGCCCGCGGCGGAGCTGCAAGAAGGTGCTTTACAGCCTCCGCGGGATCTTTGGGGATGCCCAGCGTTTTGATCAGGTCGCTGCCCGTGCCCATGGAGATAAAACCGAGCTGCGCTTCCCGGCGCAGCGGGCCTTCAGGCGTAAAGAATCCGTTCATCACTTCATTGTGCGTCCCATCGCCTCCTACCGATACCACCAGGTCGCAGCCGTCCCGGAGCGCCCTGCGGGTCAGCTCTGTGGCATGTTCGGGAGCCTCCGTCATGAAAGTGTCAAAGGAAATTCCTTCATTCTCCATCAAGCCGGCGATCTCCGGCCAGCGCCTGGCGGTAAGTCCGTTCGCTGAAGCCGGGTTGACCACCACGGCGGTCTTCAAATCTTTCAACTTAACACCCCCGTTTTAAGTTACTCTCGTTAACAGTAATGCGGCCTTTTACCTGAGAACGGCCAGGCCCAGCAGTTCGGCCAGGTCGAGCACTTTTCCGCCGCCTGCCTGCAGGTTCTCGCGGCAGAAGGGGCAGGAGGTGACCAGAGCCGCTGCCGGAGGCATCTCCTCCAGGCGCCGCCGGGCTATCCCGGCGGATTGTTCCGGAAAGGTCAACTGGAACATGGCGCCGCCGCCGCAGCAGCGCGTCTCTCTCCCCGCAGGCTGGGCCTCTCTCAGCTCCAGCCCGGGAATGCTTTGCATCAGCTCGCGCGGCGCGGCACATATCTCCGCCACCCGCGCCCAGATGCAGGGATCGTGGTAGGCAACCGTGCCGATCTCTCCAAGAGGCCCCGGCTCGAGCCGCCCCTGCCGCACCAGTCCGAGAAAAAATGTAGCCGTGTCAACCACAGGCAGGCTTAGCTCGCTGCCCCACTCGGGGTACCTGGCGGTAAAGGTATGCCAGCACTCGGGACAATCGGTCAGCAGCAGCTGGGCGCCGCTTTGCGCCGCGCGGGCGCTGTTTTCCGCTGCCAGCTGACGGGCCAACTCCATGTCACCCCAGATCTGCGCCGGGTAGCCGCAGCAGTACTGATCAAGCACCCGGTAAGAGACCCCGGCTGCTTCGAGCAGCTCCAGGATAATCTGCTGCGACCGGGGGTGGTTCGCCTGCGAGGTGCAGTTGATAAAGTAGAGCACCTCCGGGTTTTGGCTCCCCGGGGAAGCCAGGGCGGCAGGGCGGGCTCCATAGGGGCTGCCGAATTTTTTCAAGTTGTTCAAATAAGGAACCGCGGCGGGCAGAATCATCCCGGCGGGACGAGCCTCCGTCCGCGCCAGGAGCAGCTCTTCACAGAGGTCAAGCTCGGGAAAAGGACAGAGCAGACGGCAGCCGCGGCAGCCCAGGCAGGAGGAGATCGCCTCCAGGAGATCGCCATCCCAGTCGAGGTGCCCCTCCAGCAGCAGGTGGGCCAGGCGGGCTTTGCCGGAGGGAGAAACAGCCTCGCGCCCGAATTCCCTGTCCACGGGGCATTCGCAGCGGCACATGTTTGGACAGATGGCGCAATCGAGCAGCAGTTCGCGGTTTATTCCGGCCATTTCTTCACCTCCCCCAGGCCCAGCTTGCCCGGATTCATGATTCCCTGCGGATCTAAGGCCTCTTTAATCATGCGCAGCGCCTCCAGCGCCTTTCCATGCTCCTGCGCCATCCAGAGACCCCGGTGCAGGCCGACGCCGTGGTGGTGGCTGATGGCGCCGCCCAGGGACAGGCAGCTCTCCATGGCGGCGCCCCAAAGACGCCGGTAATATTCCCGCTTGTCTCCCGCGGGAAAGCCGACCAGGGTCAGGTAAAGCGCAGCTCCCTCGGGATAGACGTGGGAATAGTGGCCGGAAGCCAGCGCCGTCCCCTCCACTGCGAGAATCGCTTTCTGCATGGCGTGGTAGAGCGGCGCCGCATTGGTCCAGTTGGTGGAGACTTCAATGGTATCGACCACGGCCCCCTGCCGGAAAAGCTTCGAGGCCAGGCCGACATTAAAGCGGGTTTCCAGCCAGTGTTCCACAGGTTCGGGGCCCGCAGCCAGTCCGCCTTCTTCGCGGGCCAGTTTTGCCGCCAGCTGTTCTTCGGCGGCGATAATCCCGGCGTCGCCTTCGAAAAGAAGGACCAGGATAACCCGTCCCGCCGCAGCCTCGCAGTCGGGAAAATGATGCGCCGTTTCGGCGGGATCGTAGAGGCGCACCACCGCCGGACGGGCCCCGGCCTGGACCAGCCGGCGGATCGCCTCCAGGGCCCGCTCGATGGTCTCAAAAGTATAGGAGCAGTAAATCCGTTTTTCCGGATAAGGCCAGATCCGCAGGGTGATGGCGGTAATTACCCCGAGAGTTCCTTCGGAGCCGATAAAAAGATGGTCCACCCGCGGCCCGGTAGACGTGCGGGGCAGCTTGCGGCCCCGGATCACCTTTCCGTCCGGCAGCACCGCTTCCAGAGAGACGACCATATCTTCGATCTTGCCGTAACGGGTGGAAAATGTCCCCGCCGCCCGGCAGGCCACCCACCCCCCCACGGTGGAGCAGCGCAGTGACTGGGGAAAATGCCCCCCTGTATAACCGTGGCGGTTAAGATACTCTTCATATCGCGAACCGTTCAGGCCGGGCTCGACAGTAACCATCAAATTATCCCGATCCAGCTTCAACACCCTGTTCATCCGCTTCATATCCAGCGCAATGCCGCCCTGCAGCGGAACGGCCCCGCCGAGCGCTCCGGAGCCCTCGCCGTACGGGGTTACCGGGATGTTGTTCTCAGCGGCCAGTTTGAGTACCGCGGCCACCTCGGAGCTGCTGCGCGGCCAGACCACCAGGTCCGGCAGGGCCGGGGCCTTTCCTTCCAGGAACCAGAGTGTCCCCATGGGCCAGTAATCGCGGCAGGTGGCCAGCCGGTCGGCCCCGCCTGCCGAGACGCCCTCACTGCCGACTATACTGCGAAACTTTTCCGCGAGTGCGCCGTAATCAGGCGCCGGAAGACGTTCTTCTTGAATTGTTCTGCCGAGATGTTCAAGCAAGTTGGCTCCTCCTTTCATTTGACACAGAGACGATTCCGCCCAGGCCGCTTTCCAAATACAACCGGCCGCTATAAGTTCTAAATTATATTCTTAATATTTAATTCTTTTGTCTTCTGCTTTTCCCTTTTCCCCTGTCCCCTTTTCGCTTTAATGCCTGGTGAAAATTAACAGGTATTCGTGAACTTTGTTGACTCGAAACACCGCCGGATAGCCGAGGGGGCGGAGGTAATTATATTCATGGCGCCGGTCCCAGACAATGATATCTTCCAGCCGGAAGCCAACCGGCTGCAGCGCTGCGCTGAGATCCATGTGCAAGGGGTAGAAGCGGTTTTTCTTGCGCAGATCCATGACCACGACCACGCAGGCACAGCCCGGTTTTAATACCGCGTGCGCTTCGTTAAAGACTTCGCTCAGCCCTTTGAGGAACGATTGATAATCGCCGGTGCGGCCCAAATCGGCCTTATGACCGCCGTAGGCGCGCTGCCGTCTGCGGTCGGCAGAGCGTTTCGCCAGAAGGATGTCCCAGTAGGGCGGCGAGGTGAGGATAAAATCAACCGAATTTGGCTCCAGGTAGCGCCCCAGGTTGACCGCGCTGTCATGGTAGAGGCGGGGCTTGAAGGAGCAGCCGGCAGGCGGAGCGGCCTCTTCGGAGAGGAGCCGCCGCTCAAAGAGATCCAGGTAGTGTTCGTAGATCTCGAAGCCTAATCCCTGCCGGCCGAGATTATAGGCGGCGAGAAGAGTCGTCCCCGTCCCGGCAAAAGGATCGAGCACCACTTCTCCCGGCGCAGCGGTAAAGATTTCGATGCAGCGCGCGGCCAGCTCCAGGGGGAAGGCGGCCGGGTGATCCAGCCGCGACTCCGCAACGGACCTGCGCAGATCGCTCCATACGCTGATGCTGTAGCGGGTCCAGGTCTTTCCATCCAGCCGGTTGCAGCGTTTCCTGCCTTCGCCGATGGCATTTCACCCCCTGGAGAATTCTATTCGCACCGGCGCCGGCATTAACCTGCAAAAAAGTCCGGAGTATATATGAAATTACCATCCCCTGCCCCTGGTTGTTATATATTATAGCGGCGGATATACCATCTTGAACGAATATTAGCTGACCCAAAAGCTTAGGCCGCGGCCTGAACCCAGATATTCGCAAGGTAGAGGTTTGACTTTTGATGCCGAAACCAAAAGCCAGGTGATTAAAGAATCGGGAGGTTAGATCATACCATTGGAGATCAAAAAATCGCGGGACCCAAATAAATAAGAGGCCTAGACAACAAGAATGATATTTTCTCCAGATTCCCTCCCCGCAGCACCGCTAGAGCTGCAGCTCCACCACGTCTCCATCTGCAAGAATATAATCCCGCGGCACAGCCTGGCCGTCAAAACGGGAAGATCCCCAGACCAGGGCGCTCTTCAGCTTTTTGGGGAAATCTTTATGCACCAGATCCGCAAAATCGAGCACGGTGCTCCCTTTTCTTAAGATGAAGGGGCGCTCTTTATCAGGTGGCCGCCCGGGGGCTTTTCCGTAGATCCGGATCACTCCCAGAATGTCAAACAGCTTCTGCCGTAACAAATCCAGCCCGTGGCCATGGCAGGAGACGGCGTCAATTTGCAAATCGGGCCTCAATTCGCGCAATAGCTGCAGGTTTTCTTCGCTTTCCGTCAGGTCGCTCTTGGTAGCCACGATTAGAAAAGGCAGCGGTGCGATAATCTCGCCTTCTTCCGAAAGATCGATCACTTCCCGCTCCTGGAGCAGCTGCAGCATCCCCTCCAGCTGATCCAGGCATTCCGGCGAGGCGGCATCAATGACGATCAGAAGGGCGTCGGCTGCCTTGAAGGTGCCGGTCAGGCCGGGCGGAATTGCTTCAGGCGTCACCGGAGGGGTGTCGACAAGCTGGACATAGGTATCTTCATAGGGCATCATCCCCGTAACGGGCAGCGAGGTGGCATAGGGGTATTCTGTTACCTTCACCCTGGCGCGGGTGAGGGCGCCAACCAGCGCCGATTTGCCGCAGTTGGGATAACCGGCCAGGACAATCTGCCCCGCTCCCTCCTTCTCCACGGCAAAGGGATCAAAACCCTTGGCCTGTTTCTTCTTTTTTTTCTCTTCTTTCAGGCGGGCCAGGCGCCTTTTGATGTCAGCCTGGAGTTTCTCGGTCCCCTTGTGCTTGGGGATCAACGCGAGCATCTCCTGCAGCGCCGTCTCTTTTTCTTCGGGCGTCCGGGCGTAGCGGTACCGCTCTTCTGCGGCATGATACTGCGGCGTTAGATTAGCCGGCACAACCCACCCTCCCTGGATAATTGATCCTGCAGTTATGAAAAAGAGCAGCACCTGCTGCTCTTTAATATGGTGCGCCCGGCAGGTATCGAACCTGCGGCCTCCTGCGCGTCAAGCAGGCGCTCTCCCCCTGAGCTACAGGCGCATGGGCGACATTAGCTAAAAGCGATAACATTTATTTCGCTAACCTGTCACTACTATTATAAATTGTCTTCCCGAAAAAAACAAGGGGCTGCAAATAGGG
>JAAZHP010000221.1 GCA_012510625.1 Bacillota bacterium | reverse complement strand
GCTGTCGGCGCCGACAGCGGCTACCGCCTTCTCCAGCTGCTCCTGGCTAACATCCTCGGGATGTTCAAAAACCTCATAAGAGAGCCCAACCCCGTCGCTCGTTTTCTTGATCCCGCCCTCGTAAAAAAGGTCGTCGGGACGCGCGCCCACGCGGATGATCCCCAGCTTGGGGGTAATCCCCTTTGCCTTCAGGGCCTCCACCCTCCGGATCAGGTCCTCTTTCATCGCATCGGCCACCGGCTTGCCTCTCAATCTTTCAGCCATTTCCTAACCTCCTCGATTTACGTTTTATTTTATTTTTTTATTTTGCCGATAACCAGATCCAGCGTTTTATCGGCAATCCTGCTCCCGTCCTCCAGAAGCTGAGTCATCTCCTTGTTCACCTGGTCCAGGAAATTCTGATCCCTGATCGCGCCCAGGTTGATAAGTACATTGAGATAGGCGCTCTGCAGGGCCGCTTTGAGAAAGACCACTCCGCAGCCCACATCCGAGATGGCCAGCAGCGATCCGATTTCGCCCATGCGCTCATGGATCTTGATTCCCCGGAAGGCCTGGCGCATGATCTCCAGCGGTACAGAGAGGGCCACCTTGGAGCATTCTTCGAGGGTCTTCTCTTTATGGGCGGCCTCTTCAGGGGTATTTTTCGGCAGTCCGTAAGCTTTGGCCAGCGGCGCAAAGGCTTCAGCGTCTTCGTCCACCAGCGCCTTCAGGCGCTCAATGATCTTGCTGCCCTCTTCAAGCAGTTCCTTAACCTCATCTTCCACCGCGGCATACTTCTTCTTGCCCACAGTAAGGTTGCCCACCATGTTGGAAAGGGCCATCCCGATAGCCCCGCCCATGGCTGCCGCTCCCCCGCCACCCGGGGTCGGCGCCTTTGAAGCCAGCACATCCAAAAAGTAATCGCAGCTATTTGACGACATGCCCATATTCAACAACCTCCTTTATCTTGTTTAACTTATTTTTCCCCTTCTCTGCTCTTTTCGCAAAAACCGCGCCTCTTACAACAGTCAATGTGGGACAAACAGGTACGTCCCCGGTGTCCCAGTTTATTTGGTTCTGAAGACAAGCCGGCGGGCCAGTTCCCGCAGCAGCTCTGCAGGCTTCTCCAGGGCTTCCAGGCTGGCCAGCGCCTCGCAGTAAAGCTCCCCGGCCCGCCGCCGCGCCGCCTCTGTTCCAAGCAGGGCCGGAAGAGTGGCCTTGCCGCGAACCCTGTCGGCGCCTGTCTCCTTGCCCATCTCGGCGGTATCTCCTTCCAGATCCAGAAGGTCGTCTGTGATCTGAAAAGCCAGCCCCAGGCGAGAAGCGTAACCGTCGAGCGCCTTCAACTGCTCCTTTGAGGCTCCCGCGGCGATGGCGCCGCAGCGCACCGCCGCCTGCAGCAGGGCGCCGGTCTTTAAGCGATCGATTTTTTCAAGCCCTTCCAGGTCGACGGCTTTTCCTTCCGCTTCAAGATCAAGGACCTGCCCCCCAACCATCCCCTCTCTGCCGGCGGCACGGGCCAGCTCCAGCGCGATCTGCAGAGCCTGCGCCGGGCGGCCCTCCTGCAAGCCGTAACCGGCGACCAGCTCGAAAGCCAGGGTTAACAGCGCATCCCCGGCCAGGATGGCCATGGCCTCTCCGTAAGCACGGTGGCATGACGGCTTCCCCCGGCGCAGATCGCTGTCGTCCATCGCCGGAAGGTCGTCATGGATGAGCGAGTAAGTATGTACCAGCTCCAGGGCGGCGGCCACCGGCAGCAGCTTCTCCCCTGGATGCCCCAGGGTCTCCGCCGCGGCCATGACCAGGAGCGGGCGCATCCTTTTCCCTCCCGCGTTAACGCTGTAGCGCATCGCCTCCTGCAGCGAGGACGGCGCCCCGCCGGCATCGAAAAGGCCGGCCAGGAATTTTTCCACCGCATGGCGCTGCCTTTCCAGGTAAGCCCCGGGATCAGAGATCTTCTTCATCCGGCTCCGCCTCAGGCTCCTCCCCGCCGCTGCCGGCCGCCTCCTGCTCTTCCTTGAGCAGGTATTCCACCTGGAACTCGATCTCGGCCAGCTTTTCACGGCAGTAGCGGGCGAGGCGCACCCCCTCCTTAAACCCGGCCAGCGTCTCTTCAAGGGGAATATCCTCGTTTTCAAGGCGCGCTACGATCTCTTCGAGACGCCTGATGGCCTCCTCGTATGACAGTTCTCCATTCTCTTTAGGGGTCAAGCAGTGAACCCTCCTCCAATTCTTCAGTGCGGCAGCGGGCGGAGCCGTCCCGGAAACGCAGCAGCAGGCGCTGCCCAACCTTCAGCTCGCCGACAGATCTGACCACATTGCCCTCTTCATCCTGGCAATAACTGTAACCCCGGGCCATCAGCTTCAGCGGGCTGGCCCCCTCAAGCCTATCTCCCAGCGCCGCCAGCTGCAAGCCCTTTAGCTTAAAGCAGCGCAGCGCAGAGCGGCGCAGCCTTTCATCAAGTTTGGCTCTCTGTTCCCGGTATCTCCGCACCCTCTCGAGGGGGCGCCGGTAAAAGCGGGCCGTCACCGTGTAATCAAGCAGCTGTTTTTCCTGCATCAGCCGCTGCTGCAGCGCCTGCGCGCTCCTCTCCACCAGCCCATCTATCTGCCGGGTCAGCTCGTCATATTGCGGCAGCGCCGCCGTCGCCGCCGCTGTGGGAGTGGCAGCCCGCAAATCGGCGACAAAGTCGGCAATGGTAAAATCGGTTTCATGTCCGATGGCCGAAATAACCGGCAGCCGGGAATTAAAGATTGCCCGGGCTACCGTTTCCGTATTGAAAGGCGCCAGGTCTTCAAGGGAGCCGCCGCCGCGGGCGACAATAATCAAATTAATTCCGGCCATGGCGTTAACCAGCTCAATGGCACGGGCGATGTCGTCTGGCGCGCCGCTCCCCTGCATTAAGCTTTCCACAACCAGAATCTGTGTATGGGGGAAACGCTGCCGTATCGTGGTGAGGATGTCCTGCAAGGCCGCTCCGGTGGGAGAGGTGATCACCGCAATCCGCCGCGGCAGGCGGGGCAGCTTCTTTTTATGTTCCTCCCGGAAGAGCCCTTCTTCTTCCAGTTTTTTCTTTAGCTGTTCAAAGGCCAGGTAGAGGGAGCCCACCCCCGCCGGCTCCATCTCCGATACGTAAAGCTGGTAGACCCCTCCCGGTTCATAAACAGAGATAGTGCCGTAAAGCAAAAGCTCCATCCCATCCACAGGCTGGAAGCGGCAGCGCAGGTTGTCACGGCGGAAAAAGACACAGCGCAGCGTAGCGGAACTGTCTTTGATCGTGAAATACATGTGGCCGGAACGGTGGTGCTTAAAATTGGAGAGTTCCCCCGCCACCCACAGACCGTGAAGGCGGGGGTCTCCATGGATTAGTTCCTTGATGATCCGGTTAACTTCCGATACCGTGTAAACGGGTTCTCGATTATGCATCTTTAAACCGGGAGGCGTCCGGACCTAAGAAACGCCCGTAGATTTCACCGCCTCTCCTCCAGCCGGTCAATTTCCTCCTGCACTCCCTTCAAGCTGCTGTAAGCAGCCGCACCGCCCATGACTTCGGCGAGAGCCGCAATAACCCGCCATTCGGGCCAGATATTGCCGGCCGCTCCGGAAGCGGCCAGGTTCTGCTTCCGCCGGCCGTCGCTTCCGGTAAAGGTGCCCTCCTTCAAATATAACGGCGGCGCCGGGAAGACCACATTGGCTTCCGCCGGGATATCGCTCTTGGATACACATAGTACCGCCAGAAATTCAAGGCCGGGAGGCAGCGGTTCGGCTACTCCATCCAGGGCGGCAAAGAGGCCTTTAATTTCACCCGCTTCTATGGCCTTCATGATCTGATCACGGGTATAGCCGCTCTTGCCGTTCAGGGAAACATAGCCGGGAAGCAGCTGCGGCGCTCCCCCGGCTTCAAGAATGCCGCGGGCATTGCCCTCTTCGGCCAGAAAGAGGAGGCTGCTCCGGCCGCGCTCCACCACCCCTGCCGCCTGGGCTGCTTCCAGCAACGGCTCGATCCAGTCTCTGCCGGCCTTTTCAAAAAATGAGGGGCAGACCAGGATGACGCTTTTGCCGCCGCTCAGCAACTGCGCTGCCCGGCTAAGATCGGCCTCATCCAGGCCGGTCTTTTTGGCCGTATCCGCCGCTGGCTGATCCTGCAGCAGGGCGGCCAGCGCCCTGAAGAGATCGGCTTCGCTCCCCTGCCGGGGCTGCAGCACCAGCCGCTCCCAGGCGGTGAGCTCTTTTCCTGACGGGCAGATCTGAACCAGGACGGCGCTGCTTAAGCGGCAGGCCTGCTCCACAGCCATGGCCGCAACAGGATTGGTGCGGGCAAGATCCTGCCCGAGCACAAAGATGGCGCCGCTATCCCGCATACTGGCGAGAGAAGGACCGGGGACAGCCGGACCGGTAATATCCTCCAGAGCGCAGAGGGCCTCCACCAAGGCCGGCTTCAATCCCAGGTCCACATGGCCGGTCTTCATAAGCTCGCGGGCCATCTTCTGCAGAAGATAACTTTCTTCATTGCTGCAGCGGCCTCCGGCGATTACCGCCAGGGCGGCGGGACCTCTTTTCTTCTTAATCTCCAGAAAAGCGCGGCCCGTTTCCTTTAAGGCTTCTTCGTAGCTCACTTCCCGGAACCCTTCTTCGCCCCGGAGCAGCGGAGCGGTCACCAGGCCGTTCTCCAAGCCCTCCGCCGCATTGAACTTTCCTTTTTGACAGAGCCAGCCGCTCTTTTCACCTTCGCTGCTTCCCGTCACCCGGGCCAATTTTTCCCCGGCAAAATGGCGCTCCACGGTGCAGCCGAGCGAGCATTCCATGCAGACCCCGGCAAAAGAGGCCAGATCCCACTCGCGCCCGGCAGCAGCCCGCTCCCTTTCGGAGAGAGCGGCTACGGGACATACATCAACACACTGCCCGCAGAAGATGCAGCCGGCTTCCTCAAGACCGGCCGCCTCGCCTTCGTGAACTGGGGTAATGCGGCTCTCTATGCCGCCGCTCAGCAGGCCAAAAACATTGCAGCCGGCATAATCACGGCAAACCCTGAGGCAGCGCCCGCAGAGAATGCACTTGGCTTCGTCGCGGACAATATAGGGATTATCATCCTGCGTTACCGGAAGCGCCCGGATCAACTCCGGCAGCTCCACCTGGCAGCTGTAGGCTTTCTCCTGCAGCTCGCAGGAACCGGTCCTTTCACAGGTCAAACAATCCTTGTATGGGTGGTTTGCCAGCATTAAAGAGATGATCTCCCTGCGCATTGCCTCCAGCTGCGGAGTGCTTGTCGTGACCACCATGCCTTCCTGCACCGGATTGTCGCAAGACGTCACCGGAGCCGCCACGCCCTCAACTTCGACAATACAGAGCCGGCAATGCCCCAGCGGTCTTAACCGGGGGTGGTAGCAAAGCGTGGGTATCTCGATACCATTTTTCCTTGCCGCCTCCAGGATCGTTGTTCCGGCTGCGGCGTAAATGCGCTTACCGTCAATAGTCAGTGAAACAGCTTTCATCTCCAATCCCCTCCCCTCGGTTATATTACCGCCATGCCCAGGCGCAGGCAGGCGGCACAGCGCCCGGCTTCACGCAGCGCCACCGGCGGACCGTCAAAACCCAGTTCGGCCTCGGCAAACCCTTTTAATCTATCGGAAACGGGCAGGCAAGATTCTTCCTCCCGCGGCAGGTTCCCGATGAGCGGCGGTTTTTCCTCAGGATCGTAGACACCGGTCTTCTCAATAAAATCTTCCATGATCATGTGCTCCGGAAGAGCCGCTTCTCCCGTGCGCAGGTAGTGGTCAATGGCCTCGGCAGCCTTGTTCGCCGAAGCCACCGCTTCGATAACCGTGCGGGCGCCGAGCACGGCATCCCCTGCAGCGAAGACGCCCGGCGCCGTTGTGGCCATGGTCAGCGAATCGGCTGCGATAGCACCGCGTTTTGTAATCTCCACTCCGCTGTCACCGGAGAGGAAGCTGAGATCAGCCACCTGGCCGATAGCCGGGATGACCATATCCACATCAAGGATAAATTCCGATCCCTTTACCGGCACGGGACGGCGCCGGCCGCTGCTGTCCGGCTCACCCAGCTCCATGCGGATGCACTCCATCCCCACGATGCGTCCGTTTTCCGCAAGAATGCGCGTCGGGTTGGCCAGGAGACAGAACTTGACCCCCTCTTCTTCGGCGGCGATGATCTCCGCCTCGTTGGCGGGCATTTCGGCGCGGGAACGGCGGTATACCAGGTAAACCTCCTCTATGCCCAGGCGCAGCGACGAGCGGGCACAGTCCATGGCCACGTTGCCGCCGCCGATAACAGCGGCGCGGCGGCCCAGCTCTATTTCCTGATTCAAGTTCACCCGCCGTAAATATTCAACCCCGGGGAAGAATCCCTTGTAACCGGCGTCTTCACCTTCCACCCCCATGGAGGCGCTGTCATGCAGCCCCGTGGCTACCAGGATTGCTTCAAACCCATCCCGGCGCAGCTCTTCGAAGGTGATATCTTTCCCGATTCTTGTATTAAGCTTGATTTCCACCCCCAGGGACTTGACCAGTTCGATCTCGTCATTCAGGACATCCCACGGCAGCCTGTAGCTGGGGATGCCCACTGCCAACATCCCGCCGGCTACCGGCAGCGCTTCAAAAATGGTTACCCGGTAACCTTTGCGGGCCAGCTGGTAAGATGCGGTTAGGCCGGCGGGGCCGGAGCCGATTACGGCCACCTTCTTCCCGCCGGGACTGGCCGGCGCCGCTGCCGCACGGGCAGGCCCGTTATTCCTCTCAAAATCGGCGACAAATCTTTTTAAAACCCGGATCGAGAGGGCCTCGTCAAGAAGCAGGCGGCGGCAATTGGCCTCGCAGGGGTGAACGCAAACCCTTCCCAGCACCCCGGCCAGGGGGGTCTTTTCACGAATTATCCCCAGCGATTCTTCATAAAATCCGCCGTTGATCATCCCGATATAATGGGGGATATTAATATGAGCAGGGCAGCCGTTCCGGCAGGGAGCGGTTAACAGGGAGCGGTAAGTGAGATTGTTCTCTGTTACCGGTTTTGACGCACCCAGGCAGGCCTCAAAATCGCCCCGGAAATATTCCAGCGCATCGAGCAGAGGTACCGGCGCCGACTGGCCCAGTTCACAAAGTGAACTCTCTTTGACCAGCCGCCCCAGGTTCGTCAAAAGGTTGAGATCATGTTCCGTTCCTTTCCCTTCGACCAGCTTGCCCAGGCGGTCTGCAAGGACCCTGGTGCCAATCCGGCAGGGCACGCAGCGGCCGCATGATTCCCGCTGCACCGCCTTGAAATAGTGCCACAATGCAGCTACAATATTAACCTGCGGATCGACAAGCACCAGCCCCGCCCAGCCCAGAAAAGCCTTCAGAGGCGCCCCGTCCAGTTCCGCAGGCAAGTTAAGCTCCGTCAGTTCCGGCTGTTCGGCCGGCTCTTTTCCGCGTGCATCAATAAGCCGGCCTCTCCAGCTGCTGAATAAAACTTTGGCCATGTTCCCCTCTCTCCCTCAGAAATTTACGGAGAGTATACTCTCCGTTTTATTCATTGTGAATTTCTTCACTAAGCCTCCCTTCACTCACCCCCAGGTTAAAATCATGCCTTTATAACATTCGCCACATTTTGATTATTTTCCTTTTCAATTGATTCACATTTCTACATTTCCTCCATACTGGCATAGCGCCGCGCCGCCAGAACCGCCAGGCCGGCGGCATTGTCTCCGGCAAAAGCGGGGGAAGCAAAATGAAGGGGTATGCCGGGCCCTCTTTGGAGCAGCCGTTCACGAATATAGGCGTTGGCCGCCACGCCGCCGGCAATCAAAATCCCCGCATAAACACCGGCGCTGCATGCAGCGTGGAGCGCCTCCGCAAGAGAATCGGCAATACAGAGTTCCGCCGCCCGCGCCAGGTCATGGCGGTTGCATCCACGTTCCAGCAGCCGCTGCGCGTGACTGGCCGGACCGGAGAAGCTGATCGCGGTCCCCTTTACCGCCAGCGGAAGGGTGATGGCTCCGGTCCGGCCGCGGCAAGCCCATTCTTCCAGGGCCGGGCCTGCGGGAAAGCCCAGGCCCATGGCCACGCCTATCCGATCCACAAACTGGCCGGCATGCAAGTCGCTGCTGCCGCCGATCCGGTCAATCTCCAGATGGGCGCCCTCTTTTGCTTTTACAGAAAGCAACTCGGTGGTGCCGCCGGAAAGATGAACGGCAAGGTAATGTCCCGGAGGCAGTCCGGAAGACCAGAGGCCGGCGGCAATATGGCCCTCCTGGTGAGAAAAGGTATAGAAATGAATGCCCAGGGTGCGGGCGATTAGCGCCCCCGCAGCTTCGCTGACTTTAAAAACAGGCATGTATGAACCGGCCACGGGACGCGGCTTGACCGACGCGGCTACCGCAGCCAGGCGAGCATTTTCCAGGCGGGAGGCTCCTTCTTCCCAGAGCAGGGGCAGATTCTTGATATGGGCAAATACCGCCTCGGACTGGCGCAGGCCCAGGGAGCCCTCACGAACTGTCAGCGCTTTGCGGCCCTCCCAGACAAGGCGCTCTTCCCGGTCCACCAGGGCCAGCGAACTGGTATAAGCCGAGCAGTCTATCCCCAGAAAGCAGCAGTCATTTTTCACGGCCGGTAAATTCTGCCGCCGCCCGATCCAGGACACCGTTGATAAAGGCAACGGCCTCTTCGCTGCTGCCGTATTTTTTGGCCAGCTCCAGTGATTCGTTGATCGCCACCGCATCGGGAATATCGGGACGGTAAAGAATTTCAAAGAGAGCCAGGCGGAGGAGGTTGCGGTCCACCGCACAGAGACGATGCAGCTCCCAGTGGACCAGGTACTTTTGAATCAAGCGATCTAACTCAGAAAGGTGCATGACGGTCCCTTCAACCATTTCCCGGGTAAAACTGACTTCACTTTCACTCAAGTTTACCCCATGCAGGACATAGCGCAGCGCCTGCTCGCTGGTGGATTTGCCCACATCAATTTGGAAGAGGGCTTTGAAGGCAGTTTCTCGAGCCAGCCTACGGGACAATAGAACATCCTCCTGAGTAGAGCATGATGATTTAATGGTCTTCGCGATAAGAGAACAGGCGCTCAATAAAGTGACGGAAGTTTTCATCGGCATCGAGCCGCCAGCCGATAAAAACCCCCAGCGCAATAAAAGCAAAGACAAGAAGAGTTTTCCAACCGTAATTGAGCACCATTAGAGCAACAATCAGTCCTACCACTCCGCCGAGTATTTTACCCCAATTTTTACTAAAAATGACCCAGAAGTTCATTTCCGGTCCCCCTTTAATAGCCTGTAATCCATTACTTAACCTTAACGGGAACCTGATCCAGAATGATGTTCTCCACACTTACTATTACTTCATTGACGATAATCCCGGTAGTCTCTTCCAGGTAATTTTTAACATTGTTTTGCAGCTCGCTGGTCAGATCAGGCAGTTTTTGATCAGGCAATACTTTTACATGCAGATAAACTACCAGGCCTTGCGGGGTGTAGGTCACCCTCCTGCTGCTGTCCCGAATCCCCCTCATCTGCTGCACAACACGCAGCACCATATTTTCCAGGGCAAGCAGGGAAATGCGCACTTCACCCAGCGCCCCGGTTTGCAGCACCGTTTCCGGTTTCTTCTTAGAAGGGCTCACACCCAGAACAAGGGGGATGAAGCCGAGGAGAAGCAAAGCTCCGCCGGCATAAAAAACTACGTCCTGTCTGTAAAAACCCGGGAAAATAGCGCTCAATCTGCCAAGCGGATAGAAGATTTCCAGCAGGAGGAAAAAGCCTGTCCCTATCATTAACAGGCCCAGGATAACAAGGAGCAACCGCCGGACGGCTTTCATTTATTAAAATAACCTCCTTCACGGCATGCTGAATCGTTCTACTTTAAAGCCGGTTCATCGCGCTCGCCGGATTTCTCTTTTGCCGGAAAGCTTACCCCCTGGACATGTACATTTACCTGCAAAACTCTCAGGCCGGTCATCTGCTCGATAGCCTTTTTCACGTTCTCCTGGATTTCCCAAGCAACATCAGGGATCCGCACACCGTAAGTAACCACTATGTGCAGGTCAACCTTCGCCTCCTCTGTGCCCACCTCAACCTTGACACCTTTCGAAAGGTTGCGCCGCCCCAAAACCTCGGCAATACCGCCGGCAAAACCGCCGCTCATAGCGGCGACGCCATCCACTTCCGTCGCCGCCAGCCCGGCAATCACAGCCACCACATCATCAGATATTCTAATCGTTCCCATATCTGAAGCAACCGTCCGCTCATCTTCGGCAAACATGTAAATAACCTCCTCAGAAACAAAATTAACAAAACGGAGTGCTGAAAAAGCCTTCCTTACCAATTATCGTTACCTGAGCAAATCTGCCGGCGGCGGGATTGCGCAGGCCGCCGGTTTAGCTTATTATACCAAACAGTGGCAGCCAGTTCAATTTCAGGGACGCGCCATCACCTGAATATTTTCGCGTTCCACGCCGACAGCGGCCGATACTGTTTCAGCAATTTGAATGAAGCTCTTTTCGTCGAGTCCCTTATGTTTTACCAGCACCGTGGCCACCTCGTCATGATAGAAAAAAACGGCGTCCTCGTAGCCCTGGGCTCTAACCATATTCTCAACCAGCAGCTCCTGCTCGCGCAGCTGGACAATATCCAGAAGCATTTTTTCTGCCTCCTCCTTGGCGGAGGCCCCGGCATTGGGGTTGTCGAGAAGAGATTGCAGCATCTCGATGGACCGATCCCTGGTCCGCTCTCGCTGCAGGCGATAATTGACAAAGAAAGCGGCCTCATCCTCATCGCTGACAAGCACCGGTATATCAACCTCTGTCTCCAGAAGGTTCTCATCGGTAACTACATCTATGCTCTCGAATCTCTCCTCAATTCCCTGGATAATCCACCAGGTCGCCCCGATCATCACTGCCAGGCAGCAGAGCCAGAGCAGCAGCCTGCGGTTCTCTATCAGGAAACTCATCGTCTTCACCTCCAATATCTTTAATGTAAAGGAATCAAATGCAGCCCAAGCCTTCTCCCGGCTACCCGGGAGGGCCGGATCAGCGCGGCAGAACCGTTATCCGGTGTGCCGGCAGCCCCAGCAGCACCTGCAGCGCTTCGATTACCCTGGCTTTCACAGCGGGATCATCAACGCCGGCGGCGACAACAAGAACCCCTCTATAGAGAGGCTTTCTCTCTTCGGCTACCAGGGGCACTTCATTGCCCAGCGAATCCCTTAAAACAACATATGTTGACCTTGACGTCTCCTCAACAATTTCCCGGTTTCCCCCTTCGCTGTCGCCCTCACTGGTCTGGCGCCGCGACTCCTCCCTGTCGGTAACCAGTTCCATCCTTCCCGATGTTTCAGGGGTTAAAAATAGTTCCACCTCGCTTACTCCCCGGATCTTTGATAATATTTCAGCAAGACGGCGGGTTAACTGCTGTTCTGTCCAGAGGGCGCCGGTGGACTCCACGGGTTCAGCCGGCGGCGGCAATTCCTTTTTTTTATCCAAACTGAAGAAGGAGTTTAACAGCAGCAAGCCCGCTCCCACGGCCAGCAGGATCAGAAGCAGCGATCCGGTTTTTAAGCGCCCGCCCTCTTTGCCGCCGGGGTTGATAATCTTTTTCCACTCATCCCAAAAACCCAACCTATTCTGCCTCCTTCTCCGTTAAATCCAGCTCGGCCTGCAGCCGCCAGGCTGGTTGGCCTCTCTTCGCTCCCCGGCATGCACTCACCGCATCTCGAGCCCCCGGTGGTCATCTCCGCCAAACAAAACGAGATTCTTCGCCGCGCTCAAAATGACAGTACATCCGCGCAAGGGTTCCGGCACGCCTCACTCACAAAGAGTTACGGTTACCTGAGCCGGAGAAAGATCCAGCAATCCGGCCAGATGCTGCTCCATCTCCGGCAATCGGGAAGCCGTCTTGGAGCTATCCTCTTCGGCGCTTCCCTCCCCTCCCACCACTACCGGCTCTATGTTAACCGGCGCCACTTTGCTGTTTCCGGCAGCGGCAGCCTTGACCAGGAGCTTGATTTCCAAGGGCGTGCCGAAAGAGCTGCTGTTGCAATCTTCTTCCAGAACCAGAACAGCTTCTACCAGTTCCCATTCTCCCGAAGCGGAGATCTCTTCCCGGAGCATAATTTCCAGCGCGGCGCGGCACTGCTGCAGCACCTGCCGGCGGTATGCGGCGCCGGCTCTTTCTATCTGATCCGCCGCCACGGCGCCGCTGCCCCCGGCTGCAGGAGTAGCGGCCGCAGCCGGCTCAAGCCGGGGGATCCTTCCCATGAGCGCAGCGATGGTGCCCACAACCATCAAAATAACGATCAGCCCCGTTATCAGCCTGATATAGCGATGAAACTCCCCCCGCGGCAACATCATTTCAAGCAGCACATTTAGAAAAATTATGACCGTGAGATTGCGAATCAGATCGCTGATCACCGCTGACATGAGATCGCCTCTTAACGAAACATGATCGCGGCATTGCCGGCGCTGACTATAACCGTAACCGCCAAAAAGAAGATCAGCGCCGCGCAGGCCAGCGCCGCCAAAACCAGGGCCAGGGAATTGCCCATCACATTAATGCAGCTGCCCAGATCCGGTTCCCCGAGAGGCTCCACCAGCGCGGCGCTCAACTTGTAAATCAATGTCACCGCAGTCAATTTCGCCAGGGGGAAGAGCGTCATGAGAAGCAGCAGCACCACCCCGGTCAGGTAGATGCTGTTTTTTAAAATAATCGAAGCTCCGGCCACCGTTTCCACCGCATCGGAAAGGACTTTACCGACAACAGGGACAAAGGCCGAAGTCATATACTTCGCCGTTCTTAACCCCACGGCGTCGGCCACTGTTCCGGCAACTCCCTGCACCGTAAGGATGCCGACAAAAATGGTCATGCAGATCCCCATCGCCCAGGTGCTAATCTCTTTAAAGAGATTGGATAGATTTCTCACCTTAAAATGAGGCGAAAAATGATCGGCCAGCCCCAGCACGGCGCTAAAGTAAATCAGGGGAAAGATGATATTGCGAATCAGGCTCCCGAAAAAATTGATCCCAAAAACCACCAATGGATGCAAAACCGCCGAAGAAGCAACGCTTCCCTGAGCCGCCAGGAGGGCCACAAGAGCCGGCAGAGAGGCCAGCGAAAAATCAACCATGTTGTCTATCGTTTTCCCGGCTATGCTCATAGCGGCCGTAAAGCCGTAGAGGCAGATGCCGACCAGGACAATAAAGACAATGCTGCGGGTCAGCGCGGCCACCTGCTGCCTTTCAAAAGCGCTTTCCAGGTTTTTTAAAAAGGCAGCCGCTACGGCAAGAAGAAGAAGCTGGCCCAGCAGCCTAAGGCTAAAAAGCACCTCACCGAAGAAAAACCGTCCAATGCCGCCAATAAACGCTCCGGGATCAAGGAAGGCTTCACCGGCCTGAAGCTGTTCCAGCAGCTTCCGCCAGTTCAACTCCGGGAGAAAGTCTCGCGCATCTTTCTCCAGCTCTCCCCAGAAACGATCAAAGTAGCTCAGATCAAGGTCGTTTTGCAAATCCTGAACCAGCGGATCGGCTGCCGCCGCGGCGGATGGCACGATTGAGATCAGAAACATCATGACCGCAGCAGTTGCCACCATGGTCAGGGTCCGCCGATGCGCCCTCATCTGGGGATCATCCTGAGAACAGATTCCATTATTTCCACGATTACCGGCACCGCCATTACCAGAATGATCACTTTTGCCGCCAGTTCAACCCGGGAAGCGATGCTTCCCTCTCCCGCATCACGGCAGATTTGCGCTCCGAATTCAGCCAGGTAGGCAATTCCGATCACCCGCAGCAGGGTTTGCAGGTAAACCAGGTTAATTCCCGCCGCCACAGCCGTTTCGGTAATTACGTTGACGGCGCCGGCAATGCGGTTTACCACCAGGAGCATAATCACAACCCCGGCAATCAATGAAACCTGCATTGCCATCTCGGGCCGGTATTCTCTCAAGATAAGCACGAGCAGGGCGGCAATCAACCCCAGCCCGACAACCTGCACAATCTCCATATATCAACGCTCCGCTCGCCCTTCCCTCTGTCTTGCCCTCGGACTGACATCCCGATTGTGCCCCCGGCAATAAAGAGGCCCGCCGGACGGAAGGTAAAACCGGCTAAAAAAGATTAAAGATGGTCTTGATGCTTGAAAAAAGTTCATTTATCAACTGCATCACCATGAGCAGGACGATGACCACCCCGACGAGGGTTAACATCTGCGCTTGCTCCTCTTTCTCCGCCTGTTTCAGAACAATATTTAATACGGAGATAAAGATACCGATTCCGGCAATCTTGAAGAGAAGGTCGATATTGACGGCGTTCAATTCGTTCCCTCCATCTACAGGAGCAGGATAACCAGGGCTGCGCCTCCGGCGAAGCCCAGGTAACGCCACATTTTTTCATTTTTCTGTTTCTGCTCCAACGCAGCCTCCAGTGCAACCTCGAGATGCTGCAGGGTCAACCCGATCTGCTTCAGCTGGCTTTCCTGTTCGGTTGCCCCCAGGGAAACACCTGCGCCGGCTATGATCTCCATGTCCGCGGCATTAAATGAGCTATGCGGATAAATATCCGCGGCGGCGCTCTCCCAGATTTCCCGGGCGCTGCGCTCATCCCCGGAAAGAAGATTGTCCGCGGCATTACTGTAGAGTTCACTCAGAGGCGGTTCCAGCTGGCGGGCTACCGCCTGGAAGGCATAAGGCAGCAGGGCGCGGCTGAAGGTGATCTCGGCGCTGAGCAGTTTCAGGCTGCGCTGGAATTGCTGCAACTGCCTGACCCTCAGCGCAAGAGCGCGCGCCTTTGTTTCTCCGAAAGCTGCCGTGGCAGCTATTATGCAAAGGGCGCCTGTGAGTTTGCAGGTTAGCTCTAACATCTTAAAGCTGCCGGCTCCTTTTAGGGCTGCGTTCAAGCATGCTTGTAGAACTTTCTTTCTTCAGATCGCATAGCTGCTCCACCGTACCCGCTCCCCGGCTAAAACCCAGTATGGCGGCTCTTTCAAAAACCTGCTCGTCAAGAAGCCTGCGCAGGCCGGGCCGGGCCCGCAGCTCTGCCAGGCTGCTGCCGTGAGCGGTAGCCACCACCGTGACACCGGCATGGATTACCTCCTCAATGGCGGCGATATCTTCAGACCCGCCTATCTCGTCGGTAACAATAACCTCGGGGCCCATAGAGCGAAGCAGCATCATCATACCCTCCGCTTTCGGGCAGGCATCGAGCACATCGGTTCGCTCGCCCACATCAAGCTGGGGAATCCCCTGGAAAGAGCCGGCTATTTCTGAACGCTCATCGACCACGGCAACCTTAAAGCCGGAAAAGCCGAGCTCCTTAACCCCATCGCTAAGACAGCGGGCCAGATCCCGTAAAAAAGTTGTTTTGCCGCCGCGCGGCGGCGCCACCAGCAGGCTGTGGCAAACCCGGCGGCGCCGGTAATCCAGGAAAAATTTCACATATGGAAGGGCTACTCCCCGGATCTGGCGGGCAATGCGGTAATTTAACCCGGTTATATGTTTCAATCGCACCACCCGGCCCTTTTCAACCACCGCCTGGCCGCACAGCCCCACGCGGTGGCCGCCGGGTATGGTGATATAGCCGTTGCGCAGCTCTTCAGCAAAGGCATAGAGAGAGGAGCTGCTGAGCAGCTGCAGCGCCTTTTCCAGATCAGCGCCATCGGGCCGGTAAGCCTCCGCCGCGGTGACGATCATCCCCGATTCGCTTAAGAAAAACTCACCGCTCCGTCCGTGCAGTGCCAGCGGCCTCCCCAGCCGCAGCCGGATCTCTTCGATTTCACCCATGGGCGGTCCGGTAGAGCGTCCCAGGATGGAGCGAATCCGATGGGGAAGAAAATTGCCCACTTCTTTCATGACCCGGTTCAATTGAACGGGCCTCCTTTATTAAAATCGCCGGGCTTGGCTGCCCTCCCGGCCTGTTAATAATGTATATGATTAACCCGTAGTGAACTTGCTTATTTTAGAGATCAGAAGTCGGAAGTCGGAGGTCAAAGCGCGGGAACACCGGCAGGTTGCGACTGCATGAT
>JAAZHP010000220.1 GCA_012510625.1 Bacillota bacterium | reverse complement strand
TTGCAGCAAGAGTTGAAGAAACGGTCACTGGAAGCGGTCCTAATCACTCATCCTGCCAACCGCTTCTATATAAGCGGGTTTAGCGGATCAAACGGCATTCTTGCCATCGGCGCGGAGGAGGCGTTTTTGTTCACCGATTTTCGCTATCTCGAACAGGCGGAAGAACAGTCTCCCCATTTTAAAATTTGTTCGTGGAAAGGTAAACTCAGCGAGGCTTTGCAACCCGTCATCAACGCAGCCGGTTGGAAAACCCTCGGTTTTGAAGAGGAGCATGTAACATACTCTCTGTACAGGGAGCTGGAAGAAGGGCTGCCGCTCGAGCTTCTTCCCCTGAAGGGACTGGTGGAAGAACTGCGCGTGGTAAAAAGCGAAGCAGAGGTGGAGAGCCTGCGCCGCGGCGCCGCGATTATGGACCGGGCCTTTGATTTTTTAATTAATACGATCAAGCCCGGAATGACCGAAAAGGAGCTGGCCCTGGAACTTGAATACTACCTGCGCCGCCAGGGTTCAGAAGGGATTCTCTTCAGCTATATCGTGGCCTCGGGAGAGAGGGGTTCCCTGCCGCACGGTATCGCTTCGGAGAAGCCTCTCCGCAGCGGTGAACTGGTGACGATAGATTTTACCGGAACTTTTGATTCTTATGCCACCGATATGACCCGGACGATTGCCCTTGGTGAGCCCGGCGCCCGCGCGCGCGAGGTATACGAAATAGTCCGGCTGGCGCAGCAGGCGGCGCGGGAAAAGATCAGGCCGGGGATGAAGGGGATCGAAGCCGATGCCCTGGCAAGAGATCTGATTAAGGAGGCCGGATTCGGTGAATACTTTGGGCATGGACTGGGTCACGGCTTGGGCCTGGAGGTGCATGAGCAGCCGGTCCTGTCGCCCCGCAGCGAATCCATCCTTGCTCCCGGGATGGTGGTAACAATTGAACCTGGCGTCTATATTCCCAGTTGGGGCGGTGTGAGGATTGAGGACATGGTCCTCATCACTTCCGGCGGGGCCGAGTCGCTTACAGAGAGCCCCCGGGAGCTGATCGTGATTTAACCGATGCATGGAGGTAGAGAAAAAGATGATTTCAACAAATGATTTTCATACCGGTCTGACCATTGAACTGGACGGTGAAATCTACGAAGTAGTAGAATTTCAGCATGTCAAACCGGGCAAGGGAGCGGCCTTTGTCCGCTCAAAGATCAAAAATTTAAATAGCGGCTCGGTTACGGAACGCACTTTCCGGGCCGGGGAAAAGGTAAAACGAGCCCACCTGGAACGAAAAGCGATGTCCTACCTTTACCGCAGCGGAGACGAATTTATATTGATGGATCAGGACACCTATGAACAGCTCTCCCTTTCGAAAGAGCAGATGGAAGAAGCAACGAAATACCTGAAAGAAAATGAAACATTAAACGTGGTCATGTACGGGGAAAAAGTAATCGGCGTAGAGCTGCCTTATACGGTGGAGCTGACTGTAGTGGAAACAGAGCCGGGATTAAAGGGTGACACCGCTGCAGGAGGCAGCAAACCGGCCACCCTGGAAACGGGGCTTGTTGTCCAGGTGCCGCTTTTTATCAATGTTGGCGACATTTTACGGATTGATACGCGCAGCGGCGCATATATTGAGCGTGTCTAGAAAAATATAAGGTTGTCAGATGAAAGGAGGCGCGAGCATGGCGGAAGATTTAAAAGCTCAGGTATCGTACTTGAAAGGTCTGGCCGAGGGGTTGGCGCTGGATGAGGAGAGCAAGGAAGGAAAACTCTTGCTGCAAATCGTTGATCTTCTGGATGAAATGGCCTATGAAATCGAAGATCTAAAAACAGGGTATGAGGAGCTGCTTGAATATACGGAGGCCCTCGACGAGGATCTGGGTGAACTGGAAGATGATTTCTACGAGGACCATGATGAAGATGACGATGATTATGAGAGTTTTACCGTGGAATGCCCCAATTGCCGGGAGATGGTTGAAATCAGCGACGATCTCCTGCACACGGACAGTGCCATCAAAATAACCTGTCCCCGCTGCAGCGAGATTGTGATGATCGATGATGAAGATTGGGAAGACGAAGATCTTGACGA
>JAAZHP010000219.1 GCA_012510625.1 Bacillota bacterium | reverse complement strand
CCGGGCGGCGATATGGCCAGGTCTTCCATGGTGACCATCTCGGTGATGGAGAAGCAGTCGTGCACCTCCATCAGATCGATCTCTTCGCGGGGCTTGGTGATTCCCGCTTCATCATATGCCCGCTGTGCCGCTATACGGGTGGTGAGAATGCTGGCCCCGTCCCATCGGTGATAAAGCGCCTCCTCGCCGGAGCTGACGGCTATCTGCAGCGCCTTGACCAGGACCGGCTCCTGGTTCGGCTTAATCCGGCGGGCGATTTCAGGCGTGGTCACGATGGCCATGGCCGCCCCGTCGCTGACCCCGCAGCAATCAAAAAGCCCCAGGGGATAAGCGACAAAAGGCGAAGAGGAGATCTGCTCTTCGCTGACAGCCCGCCTCAGGTGAGCGCGGGGATTCTTTGCGCCGTTCTGGTGGCTTTTCCACGAGATATGCGTAATCGCCTCCTTGATCTTATCCATGGGCACGCCATACTTTGCCGAATAGGCCGTGGCCAGCTGGGCAAAGAGGCCGGGGGCGGTGGCGTTGGGGTAGATCAGCCGGGAAAGCTGGCCGAAGATGGGGGAATCGGGCAGCCCCCCGTAGCCCACATCTTTCAGCTTCTCCACGCCGGCGGCGAGGGCGATATCGTAAGCACCCGAAGCCACGGCATAGCAGGCGCCGCGGAAGGCCTCCGTTCCCGAGGCGCAGAAGTTTTCCACCCGGGTGACCGGGATGAAGGGCAGGTGCAGGGTGGAGGCCAGGTAGCAGCCGCCCTTGCCGATATTGACCTCGTCAATGTGATTGCCGATCCAGGCGGCCTGAATTTCCTCTTTTCCAATTCTGGCGTCGGCGATACATTCGCGGAAAGCCTCGATGAGAAGATCACTGGAATCGAGCTCCCAGTGTTCGCCGAAGGCGGTGCAGCCCATTCCCAAAATAGCCACCTTGTCGCGGATTCCTGAAGCCACTTAGGACACCTCCTTTGCCACCGGGACAGCTTTCCAGAAATAGAAGGTTATATCTCGCTTCGGGTCGTAGTATTTGATCCGGAAAGTAAACTCCACCGGTTTGCCCACCTGCAAGTCATCAAGAGTGCAGTCGGCAAATTCAAACATGGCCCGCCCTCCCCCGTTGAAATCAACATTGCCGTAGATCGCCGGGGGGTTGATCGTGGCGGCAAGCATATCCGAGGTGTAGCTGACGATCTTGCCGCCTTTTTCGGAAAGATTGACCGGCTCCATTTCGTCAATGGTTCCGCAGTCGGGGTTGACGCAAACCCGCTGCGGCGGATATTGCTGCGTGCCGCACTGCTTGCAGCGGCTTCCCTGCAAGCCCAGGATGGCCTTGCGGCTGCGCCAGGCCATGGACCAGCGGGTCACCTGCTCTTCCTCGCCTCGCAGGCCCAGCTCTACCGGGGTTATTCTCCGCCAGGTAAGATACTTGGTGTAATTGTCCAGTTCGGTCCGCTGGGCCAGCGTATCGGAAAAACGCTTCCTGTGGTTAAACTTTTCTATCTCGGGGGTTACTTCGAAGTAAAGCGCGTCACAGCCGCTGCCGTAGCTGACAAGCAGCAGCTTGTCGCCGGGCGAGGCTTCTTCCAGCGCCTTGGTGAGCATCAGCAGTGGGTGGGCCGTCCCGGTATCGCCGCTTTCCTGAAGCAGGTCGTCTTCAACTTGGGCCGGATCCAGCCCCAGCTTTTTGTTGATATTTCTGCGGGCCGCCCCGAAGTAGCAGGGATAGATTACCTTTGCAAAATCTGAGGGTTTTAGATCGCAGCGGTGGCAAAGCCCGGTTACCGCCTCCGGGATAAATTGCTCAAAACCCATATCCCGCACCCAGCGTTCCTCCCACTGCCGGTTGTAGACCGTGCCGGCGCCGCGATACTGATCGACGAAGTCATAAGAAAGTGAGTATGATCCCTTGAAGAGAGCTATCGGTTTATCGCCGCCTACGAGCAGCGCGGCGGCGCCGTCCCCGAAAATCATCTCCTGCAGCGAGCCCATCTTGCCGAGACGGCAATCAGCGGCGCAGACTAGCGCCTGCTTGCCTCCGTTTACCGCGCTTAATTCCAGGGCAGCCAGCAGCGCGCTGGTGCCTGCTTTCAGCGCTCCGGTAAAATCGGCGCTGCGAATCCCTTCAGGGGCGCAGAGCGCCCCGGCAACGATGTTTGCGCACTGCCGCTCTTTATAGGGGGCGGTGGTGGTGGCCAGGTATAGAGCGCCAAGTTCGGCGGGGTTGAACCTCTGCAGGCAGCGCTTCCCCGCCGCAGCGGCCATGGTGACGGCATCCTCGTCATAGCCGGCTACCGCTTTTTCTCCCGCCGCATTCATGATCAAAGCCGGATTTAACCATCCCATGGCGCTGAAAATATTCATCCGGTTCAGCCGGTAACGGGGCAGGTAAGCGGCATAAGAGATAATACCGATCATGCGCTTTCCCTCCTTTTTACGGGTTCAGCCAGACGGCGGCGTTGGTCAGGCAATATTCACCCCGTTCGGCGGTTTTGGATCGGATGACAACCTTGTTGGGCTCTTCCTGCCACATTTCGGTGACAATATTTTCTCCGGGAAAGACATGCCGTGAAAAGCGCACTTTCATGGCCTTAAACTTTGCCGGGTCGTTGTTGCAGTATTCACGGAGCACCGCCCGGCAGGCGAATCCCATGGTGCAGAGACCATGCAAGATGGGCTTGGGGAAACCTCCCATCGCGGCAAAGGCTGGATCGGCATGAAGCGGGTTAAGATCACCGGAAAGTCGGTAAAGAAGCGCCTGCTGCGGCAGTGTCGGCAGCGATAGAGCCTTGTCCGGCTCCCGCCCCGGCGGGACATGACCCGGTTCCGGTCCTTTTTCCCCGCCAAATCCTCCCTCCCCGCGAATGAAGACGCCAAATTTATTTAAAAAGATCGTCTCATCTTTCTTGTCCCTGGTAATTACTTCAATTTCGATGAGGGCTCCCTTGCCCTTGTCATAGAGCGCGGCAATCCGGGGATAGGAAGTGAGCGTTCCCTCAACGGGAATGGGCTTGTAGAGTTCCAGGTATTGCTCTCCATGCAGGAGCATGGCCAGGTTAATGTCCACTCCTTCCAGGCCGATTATTCCGGTTAGCGCCGGGAAGGGCGGGATTACTCCGAATGTAGGCAGAACCTGCAGTTCGTTTTCGTAGACAAACTTTAACTCATCCTCTTCGGCTCCGGCCCCGATGCCGAGAGCGTAGAGGATAACATCACGGTTTTGATAAACATACTCCAGGGGCTTCAGCTCTTTGCCGACAATTTGCGGATCGATGGGCATACTATCCCTCCTTTTAAATAGTTTTACCTGCTCAGATCATCTCGGATAGCACAACTCCGGTCTGCTCTGTGGCCGAGCTGTACTCGCGGCCGCCTTCCAGTGATTTGATCTGGTCGATCTTTTCGGCGATCATGTCCGGTGTAATCTCGGCGCTGGTGTCGAAGAATACACCCGGGCCCTCTATTACCGCTGCCCGGCTGAAGTAGCCGCCGCCGGCGGTAAAGATCTTGCCGCTTTCCTGAAATTGCTCGGAGCACATGTAAACGACCATGGGGGCTACATATTCAGGTTTCAGTTTTTCGACAATGTCGGGCGGCATCACCGTTGCGGTCAGCCTGGTGCCTGCAGTGGGCACGATTGTATTGGCCAGGATACCGTAACGTGCACCCTCCTGGCAGACACAGTTCATCAAGCCTACAATTCCCATCTTTGCTGCACCATAGTTGGTCTGGCCAAAGTTGCCGTAAACGCCCGCCGCCGAAGCGGTGGAGACGATGCGGCCGTATTTCTGTTCCCGCATGTGGGGGAAAGCGGCCTTCGTGCAGAAGTAGGTGCCGTTCAGGTGAACCTCGATTACCTTGAGGTAATCGGCGATCTCCATCTTGATCAGGCTTTTGTCCCGCAATATCCCTGCGTTGTTGATTAAAATATCGATTTTTCCGT
>JAAZHP010000218.1 GCA_012510625.1 Bacillota bacterium | reverse complement strand
TTATATTGTTCAACACTTAGTATAAATTGGGGCGATCTGTTTAATTCGGAGCAGGCCGTATGAAACTGGAGCTTACCGGAATATTAATCTTTGGCAGCCACCCTGACGATTCCATGAAGCAGAAGCAGCCAGACCAAAAGGATTTCCAGGTATAAGCTGAACAGGCCGATGCGGCGGCATGCGCTTGAGCCGGCTACCTTGCTGAAAAGGAGAAGCATGAAGCCCAGGAGCACGGTAACAAATTGCAGCCGGGCGATCGTTGTCGGCCTGAAATTGGCTGCGCCCATGGCAATGGTTAAGACGCGCTCTCCGGAGCTGCTGCTGCTGAGGCGCGATGCGCGAATCCGGTCCGTTACAAAAACACCAATCTGCGGGACGACCATCAACATAATTACCGCCAGGGGCAGCAGGCCGGTAATGAGAGACAGTATGCCCGTCCAGGCGCCCAGGAACCAGTCAGACACCTGGTCCAGGTAAGCTCCTTTGCGCGAAGAGAGCCCGCGCAGGCGCGCCAGCGGGCCGTCAATAAAATCAGTCAGCGCTGCTGCGGTCAAAATCCAGATTTGCACACCCAGGGGAAAATTTATTAAATAAAATATTATGGCTGTAATAACCAGGACCACGCGCAGCCCGGTAATATGGTTGGGGTTGACCCAGGAGGGAATGAGCAGGTTTAGCATGGGTTCCAGCGTGCTGTCGCGTAACTTCTCCTCGGCATCAGTTAATCGCTCCACCAGATTCATCTCAGGACCTCCTTTCCGGTGTTAAGACCTACTATATAATATCATAACCTTGTCGAAATAGTCCGAAAAAGATATGCCCTGCCGCCGGCTGCATGTCCTTGATGTTATTCCGGTTTTTTAGGCGGTATTCTACAGGCAATAGTTATTTTTCCCGGGGCATACAGATGACCTCCTTAATTACCGTGTCAAAAAAGTAGTTTGAATGGGCCGGGACGATAACACAGGCTGTGTCGGCTCCCCTGCCGCTGCCGCCAATGGCGATGATCTCTTTGCCATAAGGGATCAGCCCGGCGTCCAGCGCCATGACGCTAATCTCCACGCAGACTTTCACTCCCTGGCCGAAGATCCGCAGGGTAGAGGCTACGATTTCAGAAGGATATACCCCCTGGAATTTCATCCGCAGGGCGCGATCCACGCCGGCCAGGAGATGTGTCGAGGTTAACAGCTCCACCCCTTTTCCCTTAAGCTTCGATCTCATTTCAGCAGGCATCCCATCTTCACCAGGTCCGGAAAAGCCGGTGTGATGGGTAACACATACCATTTTGAGTCCCTTTCCCGATTCACTGAGCTTTTCGGCGGTGGCGCCGCTGCTTGATGCGACTACAATATGGCTGATTTGAAGTTCCCGGGCTCTTCTCAAGGCGGCCTCAACGGTGGCGTCTGTATTGGCGGGTCCCTTCTCCTTCCAATACATCATACATACCTCCTTAAAAAGATCCTTTTCATCGACGGCTAAGCATCTCTATTTTAACATAAATAAATCGAGTGCTTTCTGGATTTGAAAGAAATTGACTTTTATCCCCTTGCCAATGTGAAAGTGAGAAAAGGAGGGGGATAAGCTGAAAAGCATATACTTTTATAGATATATATTTTTCACTTTAAGGGTTTAATAATAAAGGACATTTAAAAGATTCTGTCGAATGTAAAATAAGTTTCAAGTTGCTTTCAGCTTTTATTAATAAATAACTGGATGAAATGGTGAGGGGCAAGGGTGATGAACTGGAAAGATCTATACAGGCAAAAGCTGACTTCTGTGGAAGAAGCGGTGAAAGTGGTCCGCTCGGGTGACCGGGTGGTCCTCTCCCACTGTGCCGGCGAATCCCTGGCGCTAAGCCGGGCCCTGGTCCAGAGTGCTCCCCGGCTTGAGAATGTGACGATCATTCACTTCCTCATGCTGGGTCCGAACAGATTTTGCGAACCGGGCATGGAGATTCATTTTAAGCACCTTTCTCTCTTTGCCGGGGCTTCGGTGCGCGGCGCCATCAACAGCGGCCGGGCCGATTTTATTCCCTGCTTTTTCTCTGAAGTGCCGCGGCTCTTTCGGGAAGGTTATCTCCCCGTCGATAGGGCATTGATCCATGTCAGCCCGCCCGATGAACATGGGTTTATGAGCTTCGGCGTGGCGGTGGACTATACGAAAATTGCCGCCCGCTGCGCAGAAACGGTGGTTGCGGCGGTGAACCCCCGCATGCCCCGCACCCTGGGAGACAGCTTCATCCATGTTTCAGAAGTGGATTGCCTGGTAGAGATCGAAGAGCCGGTTATTGAAGTGCCTTTGCCGGAAATCGGGCCCGTTGAAGAGGCCATTGGCCGCCACGTGGCCTCCCTCATCGAGGACGGCGCCACGCTGCAGCTGGGCATCGGGGCGATTCCCGATGCCGTTTTAAGGTTTCTAAGCGATAAAAAAGATCTGGGGATCCATACGGAGATGTTCTCTGACGGAGTGGTTGACCTGGTGGAAGCGGGGGTCATTACCAACGAAGCGAAATCAATCCACCGGGGGAAGCTCATCGCCACCTTTCTCATGGGTTCGCGGCGGCTCTACGATTTTGTCGATAACAACCCCGCGGTGGAGATGCACACCGTCGATTATACCAATGATCCGTTCGTGATCGGGCGGAACAGCAAAATGGTAGCCATCAACGGAGCTCTCGAAGTGGATCTTACCGGCCAGGTATGCGCCGATTCCATCGGTTTTACCCATTACAGCGGCGTGGGGGGACAGGTGGATTTTGTGCGCGGCGCCGCCCGTTCCCCGGGGGGGAAATCAATCATTGTGCTTCCCTCCACGGCGGCCGGGGGGCAGGTTTCGCGCATCAGGGTGGCCCTCTCCGAGGGAGCTTCCGTTACCACCACGCGCAACGATGTCCATTACGTAGTTACCGAATACGGCATTGCCGACCTGCGGGGCAAGAGTTTCCGGCAGAGAGCGGAAGCCCTTATCGCTGTCGCCCATCCCGATTTTCGCCGCGAGCTGAGCGAAGGGGTGAAGGCAAAAAGATCGATTGTTCTTTCTGCTGCCCTGTCCGCCGGCGAAGCGGCGGCAGCCCGGCAGTGCGAAGCGGCGGCCGGTTCGGCCGGGCCCGGCCGGGGCGCCGCCCATTCTCTCCCTTCCCTTTAAAGGGCTGTGCCCTTCCGGTGAGCGCTTCGTTTAACCGCTAGCCGGTGGGGCATACTATAATTCCCGGGAACCGGTAACGGAATCATACCGGACTCCTGCAGAGATCGGCCCAAGGGAGAGATAATGAGGGATGAAGGATCTTTACGTTATTTTGGCTTTTCATGCCCACGAGCTTCTCTGGGACCTTCCCGGGAAGCTTCTTTCGTACCTGGAAGACGAAAACCCGATGAAAGAGACCAT
>JAAZHP010000217.1 GCA_012510625.1 Bacillota bacterium | reverse complement strand
GTCATCGTTTTCAAACGGCTGCCTCCCTTCTTTTGAGTTGGGGGGTAGGTAATTTTCCGGGCCGTTTTACCGGGATTACGGAGCCACCCATTGCTCTACGCTTGCCGGCAGGGATGTAAGCCCCCAGGCATCCTTGAATGCCTCATGTGAAGCCTGCACCGCTTCAGCGCTGACCACGATCCGCAGGACCTTCCCCTGGTACTCACTGCCCGCAGCATGAAGCAGGCTCACCGATTCCAGCAGCAGAGATGTTTCTTCATGTTCAGGGCAGAGGATATCCTTGCAGTAATACCAGCCGCTATCGTAGACCCATCCCGCTTGATTCCAATTGAAGACAACATTGTCAACCGGCAGGCTGGGCTCAGCGACAAAGATCTCTCCATCCATATGGCCCCAGACAGGGGTTAACGAAACCCGCACATAGGCGCACTTGCTGCCCAGAGTCTTCACGCTGACCTGTTTAACCGTGTTATCGCCCGGGTTCCAGTTTTCAATATCTTGAAAACCGTGCTCGTTAATTTCGATTTCCACCGTGCCGGCGGTAAAGCTGTTTACTGCCGGGTCTGCTTTAAAATTAAACCAGGTCCAGGTTCCCGCCGCCAGCAGCGCAGCCAGGGAAAAAAGCAGTATGCCAACCGGGACGAGCTTTTTCATCTAACCTATCCCCTCCTTCGGGGGCGTTCCGGGCCGGGAACCGGCGCCCGCTTCCCGGCATATTTCATTCAGCCAACCAGGGCAACTCATCCATACCCCAAACGTCCTTGTATGCGTCGTTCGTACACTGCACCGCGTCTGCCTCGATAAGAATCTGGAAGACCTTGCCCTGGTAGCTGTTGTCAGTATCTGGGCCAACCAGGGTCACTGAATCCAGCAGCAGCGGTGTTGTCTCACCTGCCGGGAGGGTGTTCATGTAGTAATAGTAGCCGTCAGCATGGAGCATCCACTCTTCCTCGTTCCAGTTAAGAGTGACATTGGTTGTTCCCAGATTCTCATCAGACACGAACTCTCCCTCCACCATATCGCCCCATGCCGGTGTCAACTTCACGCGGACATAGGCGCATTTTGTGCCCAGGTTCTCGATGCTGACATCTTTGTCCGCGGTGTCTCCCGGGTTCCAGTTTGTGATCTCTTCATATTCATCGATAATCTCAATTTCCACCGTGCCGGTAGTAAACTGGTTGATTACCGGTTCTGCCTCGGCGGTAAACCAGGCCCAGGTGCCCGCCGCAACCATGAGCGCCGCCAGAAAAATAACCCCCAGGCCAATCAGGATCTTTTTTTTCACTAAAAATCTGCCTCCTTAACAGATCTTTAAACAATGGGGTATAACCCGATAACAGCAGTCTGTTTTTAGAACCTATTAATCCTTAATTCCGCCACCTCCTCACCGGCGCTATGCAAGCCCTTTTTTTCTCTTAGCAAAATAGTGCGGATCAACTCCCCAGCTATAAACAATACTGCCAGGCAGCACAGAAGCATCAGCCCGGCCCGGGTGCGGAAAAAGAAAAGCAGGTAACCCAGGTAAGGCACGCTGAGCGCCACCTTGCCCACCAGCTGCCGTGCCTGAGCCGGCAGCGGATCAAGGGCTTCATTGGCATCCCCCATGGTGTAAAAGAGGAGGGCGCCTTCCGAATTAATGCGTGCCACCCGGTGGGTAATGAAGTTCCGGCCGGTCTCACTGCGGTAGGTAATGATATCCCCGGGCTGAACTGCCTCCGGCGGCAGCGGCTGCACCACCACCACGCTTCCCACCTTCAATGCCGGCTCCATACTGCCGCTCATAACGGTAAATAATTTGTAGCCGGCAATGGAGGGGCCGGCGCCGGTCAGCTTCCCCCGGAGCAGGAAAAAAGCCAGCAGGAAAGCGGCTGCTATCAGCAGGATAAAGGTGATAGTGTTAATCAGTTGGGCTGTTTTTTGCCACAGGTTTTCAGCCATTCATCCAGGAGCCTGCCTTTCCATAGCTCAAACTTCAAAGACAAGCGTTTTGTACTCCGTAACAAGGATTAGCAACCGAGATCCTTCGCTGCGCTCAGGATGACAGATAATGCAGTTCAGCAGAGAATGCAGCTCAGGATGTTGGAGAATGTACCTTTGGATGACGGAGACTACTTCAGGATGACGATGAAAATACTTTGATGACAGAAAAAGTGTTTATTTTTTCATCCTCATCCCAGAACCAGGCATCGTTTACCTTGCGGTTGGCAACAGTAACGTGGCCGGTTGGATTGTCAGGGCCGATGTTTACAGTCTGCGGGTTGATGCCGGCCGGACGGTAATACATGGGGACCACTTCACGGACGGTGTAGGTGCCCGGCTCCAGCCCTGTAATGGTAGCCGACTCACCGGCGCTCAGCAGCATGCTCCAGGTATGGCCGTTGCCTTCCACATAGATGGGGAAAGATCTGGCGCCGCCCGCGCCGTTCTCCATCACCTTTGAGACAGTGATGGAGCCTTTTAAAATCGTTACAGCCACGTTATCGGAAACAGTGCAGCCCTTGCTGTCCTTGATAGTTACGTTGTAGATGGTATCTCCGGCGGGCGATACCTGGGGGTTTTCTTCGTTGGAACTCCAACCGGGATCTGTATCACAGGTCCAGAGGTAGCTGTAAGGCCCGGTGCCGCCGCTTACCAACAAATTATCGCCAATCCCTATGCTGCCGCCCGGTGGCAGCGTCCGGTCAACTCCGGCATCTACCGCCAGCGGCGGCGGAACATCTACCCGCGGCAGAGGAAATTGTTTCTGGGCTGGGGATCCGTTTACATCGGCGTAATCGAGCTTTGCCCAATCGCTGATGGGCATCTGCAGGCCTCCGGGATTCGATGAGCCGGCCCTGACCATGTAAGTCAGTGCGGCCTCGCCCTCGATTTCCCCCAGGTCCCATGTTATAGTCCTGGTCTCTTCGTCATACACCCCCGGCCCGGAGATGCTGCCCGGAACGAGCTCGAAGCCTTCGGCAATTTTATCCGTTACCACGGCGTCAGTGGCGACGGGCACAATTTGCGCGTAGATATCATTCAGGATCTCTTCCATATCATCTTCGCTTACAGCCTCGTATAAACCGGCGTTGCCGGCCCAGTCCAGTGTTTCCCTGGCTATATCACGGCTCTCTGCGGGAACCTCTTTAAATAAGCCCACGGTATAGATCCTTGCTGTGATCCAGGCAGCCTGCCCGGCGGCAACGGCAGCGGCAGTGTGGGCATTATGATGGATAGGCCAGTCAGGACCAGGCAATACGTCGTTGCTGACATTGGCCAAGCCGTCGGAGAATAACACAATAACCTTGTGGGCATGGTCCCGGTTTTCTCTATTAAGCAGCTGCAGCGCCTTTCGCAGACCGGCTTCTATGTTGCTGCCGCCGGAGTACTTGTTGATATTGTTAATACTGCTGTTAATATCGCCTTTATGACTGGTAAAATTTAATTTTAAAAAGGTATCGCCATCAGTAGAACCGGTTAAATTACGGTTGGCCACGCCCTCCCCGTTTGAGTTCATGTTATGGGCAAAGGTAACTATGGCCACGTAACTGTCAGTTCTGGCGGCGATATTTTGCGCAAAGGTAACCGCATGTTTCTTGCCCTTGGTCCACACCGAAGGAGCACCTTCATCCATGCTCGCGGATACATCGATTAAGACCACCAGGTCAATAGGCCGCGCATCAGTAATATGCGGATCTCCGGATATGCTTAGATTAACCTCGTATGTGCGGCAGCCGGGCACCTCTGCAGCAGTTTTCTCCACTGTCACGGTATCGGGATAATCGCCACCCGGCGGCCCCGGCGGAAGCTCCCTGGGATCCGGCGGCTCCTCCAGGGCCTGGCTCCCCCCGTTGTCGTCCAAAGGAGGCTGCCCGTATTCATAGGGCTTTGAACCTGCACCCGCCGTTTGCATTCCGGTAGCTGCCCCGGCCGGATAAGCCGTTGAAATCTGCTCAGCAAGGCCGATCTCCTGCAAACCGGGGCTTAGAATCAAAAGCAGGGCTGCGCAGGCCAGGATCAAGCTGGATGTCTTTATCCTCAATATCTTTCTACCTCCTTTCGATCCAAATTTGACGGCCTTCCAGGTTAAGCCGGCCTCTGCCTGCACTACCTTGTAATCAGCAACCAAGATGCGGCAGCAAGCTTCCTTT
>JAAZHP010000216.1 GCA_012510625.1 Bacillota bacterium | reverse complement strand
CCTTCCAGTCGTAAGTGGAAGTCTTAAGCCACAGATGGCAGCGATAAGCGGTTCAGGCTCGGGCCTACAACCGGAAACGGGGGTGGGATCTCTTTCCCACAAGGTCGGTACGTTAGTCTCCTCCGACTTCTGACTTCTGACCTCCGACCTCTTTCCGCGGATGGCGGAGATTGCGCTGCTTCATCCATTCTCCGGTGAAGCCGGTAATGACCAAGGGGACTTGGCGCAGCTCCTCCAGCGAAGCCGAGCCGGTCATGAGCAAGATGTGGCGCAGTTCCCGCTCGATCCTTCTTATCTCCCGGAACAAGGCGCGGCGGCCGCGTTTTATCAGCAGGTAGAGGGGATAACCGGCAATGCCAACCGCCTGCGCGCCGAGCGCCAGGGCCTTGGCGATATTTAGGCTGGAGAACATGCCTCCGGAGGCAATCACCTCGGCTTTTCCGGCAGCAGCGTCAAGCACCTCGAGTAGAGACACTGCAGTAGGAAGGCCCCAGGTGAGGAATTCAGGGGAAAGAGGGCGCCGGGAGCGGCGGCCCTCTATGGCCATAAAATTGGTGCCGCCGCGTCCGCTTACATCTATAGCCGCGGCGCCGGCTTCGATCAAGAGCTTGGCTTGCTCCCGGGCGATGCCAAAGCCCACTTCCTTGACAATCACCGGTCGCTCCACCGCCGCAGCAATCTCTTTAATCCGCCGCAGGGTGCCGCGGAAACGGCAGTCGCCCTCCCTCATGGCCAGTTCCTGGGGCACGTTCAGGTGTATCTGCAGCGCCGCTGCATCGACCATTTCAATGGCCCGGCGGGCCAGCTCCGGGGTGGCGTAAGAGCCCAGGTTTGCCCAGATCAGCCCCTCCGGGTAAACTTCGCGCACTACCTTGAAGGTATCTTCAACGAGAGGATCGTCCAGGGCTGCCATCTGCGACCCCAACGCCATCGCCAGGCCGCAGTCCCTGGCCACGCCGGCAAGAGCCGCGTTCACCCTTTTCGACAGGGGCGTGCCCCCGGTCAGGGCATTAATAAAAAGAGGCGACCCCAGCTTTCTTCCCAGCAAGCTTGTTTCCAGGGTCACCTCGTCCAGATCGCGCTCAGGCAAGCAATTATGCACAAAATGGATGTCGGAAAAGTCCGCAAGGCCGGGTCTTTGTTTCAGCAGGATGATAATATGTTCGTCCTTGCGGCTTAGCCTCCCCATCTACTCTTCCGCGTTCTCCTGTTCCTCCGGCGCTTCTTCCGGCAAACTGCCCTCATCCCCTTCAGAAGTGCCCTCCTGCTCGAAGAGATCGCCAAAGACATCTCCCAGGGTTACCGTGCCGGCGTCACCGGCATCGGTCTCTCCCGGGTTGGCGTTATAAGTGCTTTTACGGACCTCTTTAATGCTCAGGCCGATCCGTTTCGCTTCAGGCTTTAATTCGAGTATCTTAACATCCACCTCTTCACCTTCCTGAAGCACTTCCGAGGGATGCTTAACATGGTAATCTGCAATTTGTGAAATGTGGACCAGCCCTTCCACTCCGGGTCTCAGCTCTACAAAGGCGCCGAAATTAACCAGGCGGGTGACCTTGCCTCTAATTACCTCATCTTTCTTCAGCTCCTGCATCGCCTTCGTCCAGGGATCGGGCTGGGTCTGCCGCAGGCTCAGGCTAATCCGCTCTTTTTCGGGAATTACATCGAGCACTTTCACCTCAATCTCCTGGCCCACCTTCACCACCTCCTGGGGATGAGCTACGCGTTCCCAGGAAATCTCCGATATATGGACCAGCCCGTCAATGCCGCCTACATCGACAAAGGCGCCGAAGTCGGTCAGGCGCCTGATCACGCCCGGGATAATTGAACCGATCTCCAGCGACTGCAGGGTTTCCTCTTTCTTGCGCTGGTTTTCTTCTTCAAGAACTTTTTTCCGCGACAAGATCACCTTGTCCTTCTCCCGGTTAAGCTCAATCACCTTGAATTTGACCTTCTCCCCAATAAAAGGCTTGAAATCGGGGACATAACGCAGGTCTACCAGGGAACCGGGCATAAACCCTTCGATCCCCTCGCCTAAATCTATGACCATTCCCGCATTGACGACCTGTTTTACCTTTCTCTCCTCGGTGGCTCCTTCTTCAAGAAGCCGGGCCAGTTCCTGCCATCTCTTTTCACGGGCCAGGCGCTTGTGAGAGACAACAACTTTGCTTTCCTGTTCATCAATATCGATAACCGTAACCTCTATTTCTTGCCCCGGCTCAAACCGGCCGGTCAGGTCTTCCCCATCTTGCAAATATACTTCTCTGGCCGGCAGCAGAGCTTCACTCTTGTAGCCGATATCCAGGTATACCTCATCCGCCGCAGCCCGAACCACCTTTCCGCTAACCTGCTCACCCACCTGAACCAGGTTAAGGCTTTCGGTAAAATCGAAATCCTCTGCGGCAGCATTTTCCGCTTCCGCCTCTTCAACTGCTTCTTCTTTAGTTGCCTCTGCCTGGAGAGCTCCCTGCTCTTCTTCAGCCCCGTCTTTCACTTCTTCTTCAATCACATCTGCAACTTTTTCTTCCTGATCTCTTTCCACCTGTTCTTCTTGCTGCTCTAGTTCCATCTCTCCTGCTTTCCCAACTGTCTCTTCCTCCAGACCCTCCTCTGCAAATTCTGTTCCCATTTCCAGCTTCTCGTTCTCCATTCTTTCCACTACCTCCTTAATCATCCAGTGGGGAGTTGATGCACCTGCAGTCACGCCAATCAAACGGTATTCCCGCAGAAATTTTTGATCAAGCTCCCCTGCGCCCTCCACCGTTATGGTCGGTCTCAGGCGCCTGCAGGTTTCGGCCAGGGCCTTGGTGTTGGCGCTGGCAGTACTTCCGACCACCACCATGGCCTCGACTTCTGAGGCCAGCCGGATGGCTTCCTGCTGCCGTATCCCCGTTTCGGGGCATAATGTATCATAAACCTTCCCACCGGGACAGAGCTGTAAAAATAGGGCCTTAAGCTCTTCATAAACAGCTCGATCCCCGGTAGTCTGGGCAATAAGGGCAGCCGAAGGTTTTATGGAAATGCTTTTTAACTCTTCCACGGAGGTTACGACATAGATCTCTGCTTTTTCCCCGGCCCAGCCGATAATTCCCTTCACCTCCGGGTGCCGGGCATCTCCGTAGATGACAATCTGAAGCCCGTCCTCAGCCAGCTTCCGCGACAGCCTCTGAACCCTCTGAACCTTTGGACAGGTCAGATCAAGCACTGTCAGCCGTTCCAGCCGGGCTGCTTCCTCCAACACCGCGGGGGGGACGCCGTGTGTGCGGATTATCAAGATACCCTCCGCCGCCTCTCCCGGATCATTGACCGCGATGACATTGTGCCGGGCCAGATAATCAATGACGGCTTCATTGTGGACCAGCGGTCCCAGGGTGTAGACACCGCCGCAGCGTGCGGATTCCTGAAGGGTTCTTTCAACAGCTTCCTTGACGCCCGAGCAAAAGCCGGCATGTTCAGCGATGCGGATACGCAATAATTTCACTCCAATTTAAGCCTTGCACATGATAGCTTAATCAATACAGGTATTATTATCAGCAGGAAAAAGTTCTCGCAAATGATCCATGATTATCCTGCTGTTTTCTTCCAGGAATGCTTTCTTCTCATCCCTATTTTTATATTTCAGCCTGGGGATGCGAAATAGAGGTCCGCAGATAATTCGCAAAGGGCCCCCCAGGCGATAGGGACCGGTTATCAGCACGGGCAGAAGCGGAGCGCCAGTGCGTCCTGCCAGCAAGGCGGCTCCCTTTTGCGCTTTCTGAAGTTGTCCCGCTATGCCGCGGGTGCCTTCGGGGAAGAGGCCCAGCACACCGCCCTCGTTCAATATTTGAAAAGCGCGCCGGACGGCCCCGTAATCGGCAGTCTGCCTGTTAACCGGAAAGGCCCCTGCCTTGCGCAAAACATACGCGGCTATGGGGTTGCGAAACAACTCTTCTTTGGCCATAAACTTTATTTTAAAATGCGGCGGCAGCGCGCTGCCGATGGCGAGGGGATCTTGCCAGCTGATATGATTGGCACAAATAATCAGCGGGCCCTGTTTGGGGAAATTTTCCCTGCCGTAAACCCGGCGGCGATAAAAAATACGATAAAAAATTGCGAAAATGAAATGACCGAAGCGATAGAGCAAGAGAGCCACTCCCTTCAAGTCCGATGCCGGTTGACTGCCTGTAACACCCGCTCTACTACTTCCTCAACCGGCAAGTCCGTCGTATCGATGACCTGTACACCGGGAGCAATCTCCAGGGGGGAGTCAGCCCTCTCGGAATCGATGCGGTCACGCTCTTTTATTTCATTGTAGACACTTTCAAAAGAGAGAAACAGGCCTTTGGAATGCTGCTCCCGCATCCGCCTGCGGGCCCTTTCCGTTAAGGCGGCATCAAGATAAAATTTGTGAGTAGCATCCGGCATCACTCGTGAAGAAATATCCCGCCCTTCCATGACGATGCCCTCCGCATAGGCGGCGATCTCCTTCTGCTGTTGAACCAGCTTCCGCCTGATCGCCGTCAACTCCGCCACCCGGGAAACCGCAGCATTGACCTGCGGCGTCCGGATCTCTGCGGTGACATCTTCTCCGTCAAGATATATCCGCTCATCAGGACCCGTTAAGATAACGGTCCGCTCCAAAACCTTTTCGACCTGGCCAGTATCCGTAAGATCGACATTTTCCCGGAGCAGCTTCAGGGTGATCGCCCGGTACATCGCCCCGGTATCGAGATAGGTGAGCTTTAAACGGCGGGCCACCTCTCGCGCTACCGTGCTTTTCCCGGAACCGGCCGGGCCGTCAATGGCTATTTTTAACCCGCGATTAATTGACATATCATTTACTTTTTCGAGATCTTAAGGCTAATACCTTTTTTACTCAAAAACATAGAATTTTACCTGCCTGTCAATCGGCCGGCCACCGATAGGGAAGTCCTTCAAGGGAATCCACTTTGCTTATAAAAGAGCGCACTTTCTCGTTCATCATCAACAACTGGCTCACCAGCAGCAAAGAAAGCATTACGGCAGCGCAAGTAAAGAGAACACGCTCCAAGCTCGCCGCCCGGCGGCGAAACCAGCTCTGCAGATAGTTCACCTGAAATTCCCCTCCTGACCATAATTTTGTATCCAGGAGAGAAATTTATACTTTGCCCGGCAGATCCCCTTATTTAATCTCCCGCTCTTTCAATCTCTGTTGAAGCGTCTCCCCAAATTTATAGAACAACCGCTCCAGCTCACGGCTGGTCAGTGCAAGCCGCCCGGGTTCGATGAATTCCACTCTGCGGAATTCATCGCGGCTGACGAAGCGCAGCAGTTCCTCCAGCGAATCTATGGTCGCCCGCAGTTCAACCGGCGCATAGGCAGCATATGTCTCTTCAACCTCGTCATAGACCGTGTAAAGCTCAAAAAATTCGATATCTTCGATATGCACCCCCTGGATGGGTATGTTCCGCCACATATTGGTCTGCTGCTGGCGAATCTCTTCGGCTACCTCCTTGGCTCCCTTGCCGCCAAAAAAGAAGCGCGCCGGTCGAGGCAGGCCGCAGTAATCAAAGCGCACCCGAATCTTGAGCTTGGCTGAGGGGGGCTTCTCTTCTGCAGTGGTGATAGTTTTTGGAAATTCAGTGATGCTTTCGAGGCGCTCCTTATCCCTGTATGAGCGCAACATAGTCTACTCCCTTCCTTACCGTCGCCGTCTTTAAATAAAAAGTTCTTTTTTGATAAGATTCTCTTAATATCTGCTAATTCCTGCAATTGATTATAAAAATAGGGCTATTGAGAAGTGAGAAGTGAGAGATTTTTACTAT
>JAAZHP010000215.1 GCA_012510625.1 Bacillota bacterium | reverse complement strand
CGCTACTATACGCCTGCAGTAATCGCCGGAGCGCTGCTTCTTGCTCTCCTGCCTCCGCTGTTGATCCCGGGCGCCGCCTTCAGCACCTGGCTCTACCGCGCCCTTGTTCTGCTGGTCATCTCCTGTCCCTGCGCCCTGGTTATCTCCATTCCTCTGGGCTACCTCTGCGGGATTGCCGGCGCCTCCAGGAGAGGCATCCTGGTTAAGGGCGCAGGCTGCCTGGAGGCTCTCCGCAAGGTTAAGGTCGCCGCTTTTGACAAAACCGGCACTATTACCGAGGGTGTTTTCCAGGTAACCCAAATAATACCCGCACCGGGGATGGCCGCTCCGGAAGTTCTGGAATGGGCTGCACATGCCGAAGCTTACTCCAGCCATCCCCTTGGCCGCTCTATCCGGGATGCCTATTCCGGTGATCTGCGCCGTGAAGAGGTCGCCTCGTGCCAGGAGATGGGGGGCCTGGGCGTGAAAGCCAGGGTACGCGGCAAAACTGTTCTTGCCGGCAGTCTGCGGCTGCTGCGCCGGCAGGGTGTGAGGAACCTTCCCGGGGTGATGACAGGAGAGGCTGTCTATGTAGCCGTAGACGGCGAGTATGCCGGCTGCCTGGTAATGGGAGACAGGCTGCGCCGGGATGCCGCTCCGGCGGTGCAGGGCCTGAAGAGCCTGGGGGTTCGGCGGACGGTCTTGCTGACAGGCGACCATGATGCCGCGGCGCAGGAAGCGGCCCGCGGGGCCGGCTTTGATTTTGCCTATGCCTCTCTTTTTCCCGGTGACAAGGTGGCTCATCTCGAAGCGCTGCAAAAAGAGGCGGCTTCCTACGGGGGCAGGCTGGCCTTTGTGGGAGACGGGATTAATGATGCTCCGGCTCTTTCCCGGGCCGACATCGGCATCGCCATGGGCGGCGCCGGCTCCGATGCGGCTATCGAGGCCGCCGACGTGGTGATTATGGATGATCAGCTTCTTAAGATTGCTGCGGCGATGCGCATCTCCATTTTTACGCGCCGCATCGTGCTGCAGAATATTGCCCTGGCCCTGGGGGTGAAAGCGCTTGTTCTTACCGCCGCGACCCTGGGTGCCGTCTCCATCTGGGGTGCCCTCTTTGCCGATGTGGGGGCGGCCCTGCTGGCCATCGCTAACGCCACCAGGCTTCTCCGCCCGGGGAAGCAGGAAGAAGCGCTTTCCGCCGGGAATAATTACCGGTAGTGGTAATACATTAACCGGAGGTGTTCCCATGGCTGGAGTGATTAACTATGTCCGGATGTCGCTGCCGGAAATTGAGGCTCTGGACCGGGAGAAGACTATTTTTTTGATGGCGGTAAGCCCCATCGAAGTACACGGGCCCCATTTGCCCCTGGGCACCGATGTTTTTGTTGCCGAAGAGCTGCAGCGGCGCTATGCGGCCGCCTTGCAGAAAGAATTCCCCGATTACACACTTGTCTCGCTGCCCTCTCTCTATCTGGGCTCGGACGCCCTGCCGCTAAAAGGCTCTTTGTCGGTGCCGGCCCCGCTGCTGCGAAAGGTGCTGCTGTCCTACGTCAAGGGGCTGGCGTCGCAGGGCTTCCGCTATCTCTTCCTGGCCGACAATCACGGCGGCCCGCGCCACCAGATGGCCATTGAGGCGGCCTCGCGCCGGGCCTGGCGCAGGTACCGCTTTTACCTGGTCGATCCTTTTAACCACGAATTCAGGCTCATGGTTCAGCACGACCCCGCCTTTCTGAAGGAAACGGGCCTGGAGCCGGGCAGCTGCGGCGATGACGCGGACGCCCACGCCGGCACCAACGAAACATCGCTCATGCTGCAGGCGGATCCGGAACAGGTCAGGGAAAACTGGCGGGAGGTGGTCCCTTCGCTGCCGCCGCCTCCCAACAAGGCTGTTCTTCTTTTGGGCCGCATACTCGGCATTTTCTCGTCCACTCTCGGCAAAGATATAAAGCATCTTGCCGCCACCTTGGCCTGGGTGGGGGATCCGCAGATGAAGCCCTACATGGGAGCGCCGGCCCGGGCAGCTGCAGAGGCCGGCGAAGCCATGCTTAAAGCGCGCACCGGGGTAGCGATGCGCTTTTTCCGCGATGCCCTTGCCGGGAAGGAGATTCGGATTACGCCGCTCCTTTGGGGCTTGCGCCTGCTGCAGAACCTGCCGGAGTAACCGGTTTTCTATCCCCGCGCGGAGGGATATTTAATCCCGGACTCGTCTATGTATATAGATAATAAAAGGACACTGCTGCGGGGTTGGTTATAATCGAAGATCAGGGTATGGTCCGAGAGGTGCTGGCCGGTAAAAGAGAGGCTTACCGGCGGCTGGTGGAAAAGTATCAGGGCCGTGTGGCGGCGGCCATCTCCAGGGTAATCGGCTTCCGGCCGGAGGTCGAAGACCTGGTTCAAGAAACTTTTTGGCAGGCCTACCGTTCCCTGGGCCGTTTCCGAGGCGAAGCGAGGTTTTCAACCTGGCTCATGCGGATTGCCGTAAACAAGGCTATCGATTTTCAACGGCGGCGCCGGGAGGAGCGCTGCTACCTGGCTGCCGATCATACACCGCTGGCGGAGATTTCTTCTGCGCAAGAGGAACCGGAGCCGCTGCTCCTGGCTAAAGAACAGGAAGAGCGGCTCTACCGCTACCTGGAGCGCCTGCCGCCTCTTTACCGGCAGGTGCTGCGGCGCCATTACCTGGAGGGCTTCTCCTATCGAGAAATGGCCGGAGAGGCCGGTGTTCCGGTAAAGACCATCGAGTCCAGGCTCTACCGGGCCCGGAAGCTGCTCCGCTCAATCTGGAGGGGCCTGTAAATAAAAAAAGCCGGCGCTATGCCGGCTTTTGGTTTCAAACGTGAGCAGTTTAGGACTCGGAGAAGCCCGAATCTAACTTAACTACGTTTGCAGCCTGGGGTCCGCGGTTTCCTTCGACGATTTCGAATTCGACTTCCTGGCCTTCTTCCAGGGTTTTAAAGCCTTCTTCCTGGATTTCCGAGTAATGCACGAACACATCTTTTCCGTCTTCTACCTCGATAAACCCGTACCCCTTTTGGGGGTTAAACCATTTAACCCGACCTTGCATTAAATCAGTTACCTCCTAAATTCCCTGCCGGTGCAGGGTGAATTTCAACCCGACATTAACATATTATTGAGACAAATGCAAGTTGGAAAAAATACGCTTTATTGGACTGACGCTCTCCATTAGGGTATATTGATGATGTATCTTTAATCAAGGGCCGGTCATTTAGTAAGGTATAAGGCGGAAACGAAGGCGTGATTGAATGGTTATCGGCGTG
>JAAZHP010000214.1 GCA_012510625.1 Bacillota bacterium | reverse complement strand
TTCCGGCAAGCTTGTTTCTGCCGCTGATCTGCATTGCCATGACACCTCCAAAAGAATGGTGAATCATTATTTAACAGTATTGCTTATTATTCCCTCGCGCTCCCCCAAGCTATTCTATGAAATTATTTTTTTCCCCAGCGTTAAGCCAAAGGAACTCTGTCCTGAGCCTAGCGAAGGATTTACATAAAGGCAGCGCATTCGTTTATCGTGATGACCGGATGAAACGGCGCTGCCGCCGCTCTTTCTTCTTGCGCCAAGATAATTTATAATGTAAACAGCAGGTCGCGGACACCCTGCTTAATAAAAAACAAGAGGTGTCAATTTGGAAAGAAAGCTGCGGTTATTAACCGCTCTATTCATTACCTGCTTGACGGTATCTAATATTATTGCCGGCAAGCTATTTACCCTGGGGCCGCTTGTTCTTCCCGCGGCGGTATTTGCCTATCCCGTAACTTTCGTCATCACCGATACGGTCAGCGAGGTCTGGGGTAAAAAAGAGGCCAATGAAATTGTCTGGCTGGGGTTCATTATGAACCTGGTGATGACTGCCTATCTCTACCTGGGCCGGGTGCTGCCGCCGGCTTCCTTTTGGAGTCACCAGGCTGCCTACGAGACTATTCTGGGGACGATCCCCCGCATTGTCGCCGCGAGTATGGTTGCCTACCTGGTTTCTCAATTGCATGACGTGTGGGCCTTTCTCTTCTGGCGACGCGTCACAAAGGGGAAGCATCTCTGGCTGCGCAACAACCTCTCCACCATGGCCAGCCAGCTTTTGGACAGCGTCATCTTTATCACCCTCGCTTTTGCCGGCACGGTTGAGCTTTCTGTGCTGGGCAATATGATTGCCGGGCAGTACCTGGTTAAATTTATTCTGGCCCTTGCTGATACCCCATTCTGTTATTTAGCCGTCCGCTGGGCGCGAAAGGAAGGTGTGATTGCAGGTGAAAGATAATCGTTACTCAGAGAGAAGATTTGACATGCTGAAGCCGGAACAGGTGGACAGGGAGGTGCTGGAGACGGTTCCCTTTGCCTACGCTGGGCGGCGCTCCGTGGTGGATATAATCTTCCCGGAATTCACCTCTGTATGCCCCTGGACCGGCCTGCCCGACTTCGGGGAGCTGAGGATCAGCTATGTGCCGCGTGAAACCTGTGTCGAATTGAAGTCGCTCAAATACTACCTGAACTCTTACCGGAACGTGGGGATTATCCAGGAAGACGTGGTCAACCAAATTCTCGATGATCTGGTTGCGCTGATAAATCCAGTGTCGATGACTGTCACCGGAAATTTCAACCCCCGCGGCGGTATCAAGACGCAGGTAAGCGCTTCCTATCCCCATGAATGAGCTGGTGCTGAAATAAGGCCATTTTAAGTTAGTTTAAGAAAGGAGGGATTATGGTGGCCGGACATTCAAAATGGGCAAACGTGAAACACCGCAAGGCGCGCATGGATGCGCAAAAAGGCAAGGTTTTTACCAAGCTGGCCCGGGAGATCATTGTCGCCGCCAGGGAGGGAGGCGGCGATATTAATTCCAACTTCCGCCTTCGCCTGGCAGTTCAAAAAGCCCGGGAGAACAACATGCCCAATGACAATATCCAGCGGGCGATTCAAAAAGGAGCCGGAGGCCTGGAGGGTGAAAGCTACGAACAGGTCAATTACGAAGGTTATGCCGCCGGGGGAGTGGCGGTGCTGCTCGAGGCGCTCACAGACAACCGCAACCGCACGGTGGCTGAGATCAGGCATATCTTTTCCCGCCATGGCGGGAGCCTCGGCGAGTCGGGCTGTGTTTCCTGGATGTTTAAGCGAAAAGGGCTATTTATCGTCAAAAAAGAAGGACTGCAGGTTGGCGAAGACGATTTAATGCTCATTGCCCTGGAGGCGGGTGCGGAAGATGTTAAAGATGAAGATGGCACTTACAGTATCACTACTCCGCCCGAACTTTTTGAAGAAGTTAAGGAATACCTGGAAAAGCAAAACATTGCCGTTGAAAGCGCCGAAGTGACCATGCTGCCGCAAAACACGGTGGAGATAAATAATCCGGATGAGGTCAAGCGCATTCTTAACTTGATGGAAGCCCTTGAGGAAAACGACGATGTGCAAAATGTCTATGCCAATTTTGATATTCCCGATGAACTTATAGAATAAACCGGATCAAAAAAGCAAATGTATAAATTATCCTGCCGTGGGGAATTATAGGTTCAATAATTCTCCCGGGAGGATGACTTTATTGGCAGAACAGGATAAGAGAAACAGGCGCATCCGTGGGCTGTTATGGGCAGGATTTGTGCTGTTGCTCATTGTGGTGGGGTTGGGACCGCTGCTCCTGGTGATCTCTTACACCCGGGATATCAGCCTGGTTGAACTTCTGCATCGAGGTTCTCACGAGGAGGTTGAGACGGGCCCGGAGCTGCCCGAGCGCGAACCATACCTGGTGCAGTATCTCTACCGCTACTGTGAACATCATGCCGTTTATGAACCTGCCAGCATCCCGCCGGACCTGGAACTGCCTCCGGCAGCCCTGGTTGAGATGGTAGTGGCGCTGCATAAAAACAACACCAGCGTTCAAAACATCATGTCTTTCCTGAAGGATACTGCAGGATGGTTCCTGGCCAATATGCGGGTGGGATCCGAGGGCTCTTATTTTACCTTTACCTACATTGACGATCTCTGCTCTGATTGTAAAGGCCGCTACTACCTCGGAATTTTTAATGACGGTGTCGATGATAAAATAGCCGTATTTGAAGGAAGGCCCCCGGAAGGGAAAATCCTTAAACTAACCCCTTACCCGGTGCGGGATGACATCAGGGAGCAGCTCGAAGAAGGTGTGGTTTTAGAGTCATTGGATGAGCTTCATGATATTTTGCAGGAATACACGAGCTAAATTCTTGTGGCTGCTGAAACAAAGCGCCGGTGTTAAATCCGGCGCTTTTTTCGTAACAGCATCAAAAAGGATTTGCCGCTCCGGCTAAAGAATAGTATAAAATCTAATAAATAGAGATTGCTGGTGGTTCCATGGTTATACTGGGAATCGATCCGGGGCTGGCCATAACCGGTTACGGCCTGGTGGAGGAGAAAGATGGCGGCTTTGTCCGATTAGCTTCGGGGTGCATCCGGACAACCCGGGATAAAGAGTCTCCCATGCGCTTGGAAGAAATTTTTAATTCTGTTGACGTATTGATTTCGCAATATCGGCCCGCGGCCATGGCCGTAGAACAACTTTTTTTTTGCAAGAATGTGCGCACTGCGCTGCAGGTTGGCGAAGCGCGGGGGACTGTTATCCTCGCGGCGGCGAAAAACAAGCTGGCCCTATTTGAATATACCCCGCTGCAAGTAAAACAGGCGGTAGCCGGATACGGCGCGGCCGGCAAATCACAGGTCCAGAAAATGGTCCAGATGCTGCTGCGGCTGCCCGAGTGCCCGGCTGTTGATGATGAGGCTGATGCGCTGGCGGTGGCCCTATGCCACCTGCAGCACCGCCGCTACCATGAAGCAATCGGAGGGAGCAGCAAAAAGTGATCGAATACCTGTGCGGGAAGCTGCTCGCCCTCGCTCCCGGGCAGGCAGTCGTGGAAGTGGGGGCGGTGGGGCTTGCTCTTGAGGTCCCGGATGCTGCCGAAAAACTGGAGCAGCTTATCGGTACCGAGGTGAAATTCTATACCAGGCTCGTCTTTCGGGACGACGAATTTCGCCTTTACGGTTTTTCCAGCGCCGAGGAACGAAATCTCTTTAATCTGATTACCGGGGTGTCCGGTTTTGGGCCGCGCAACGGATTGGCGCTGCTCAGCACATTCACGGTGCCCCAGCTCTGTGCCGCTGTTTTCGAAGAAGATATCGCTACCCTCAGCCAGGCCCCGGGAATCGGCCGGAAGCTGGCCCAGCGGCTCATCTTCGAATTGAAAGAGAAGCTGCCCCGGCTCTACTCTCCGGAGCAGCTGGCCTTAAGCGGCGCCCCGGACGGCCCCGTCACGCAGCGGGCGGAGATCATCGAGGCGCTGGCGGCGCTTGGTTATTCCCGCGCCGAAGCGGCGGCGGCGGTAAACAAAGCCGCCGCAAACGAAGGCGGCCTCACCAGTGAAGAGCTTTTGAAAAAAGCCTTAAATACTTTGGCCGGAGGCCAGGGCAAGAGCGGTTAAGAGAGGAGAAAAATGGCAGAAGAGAGAATTGTATCGGCAAAGCGGCGCCGCGACGATGATCCCCAGTTTGAATTGGGGCTGCGGCCCCGCTCGCTAAAAGAGTTTATCGGCCAGGGGAAGATAAAAGAGAAGCTTTCCATATATATCACTGCGGCGCTGGAGCGCCAGGAAGCGCTGGATCATGTGCTTCTCTACGGGCCGCCGGGCCTGGGGAAGACCACCCTGGCGCATATCATTGCCGGGGAAATGGGAGTTAACATCCGGATTACCGCTGGACCAGCCATTGAGCGACCCGGCGACCTGGCGGCTATACTGACCAATCTTGGCCGCGGCGATGTGCTCTTTATCGACGAAATCCATCGCCTTAGCCGCACTGTCGAGGAGATCCTTTATCCGGCAATGGAAGACTTTGCTCTAGATATTATCATCGGCAAGGGTCCGGGAGCCCGCTCGCTTCGTCTCGAACTGCCTCCCTTTACCCTCATCGGAGCTACGGTAAGGGCGGGGGCGCTCACCTCTCCGCTGCGCGATCGCTTCGGCATCGTCGACCGGCTTGATTTTTACACCCCCGAAGAACTGATCGAGATTATCACCCGCTCGGCAAGAATCCTTGATGTTGCTGTCGATCCTGAAGGGGCCCGGGTTATTGCGGGAGCCTCCCGCGGCACTCCCCGCGTGGCCAACCGCCTTTTGAAGAGGGTGCGTGACTACGCTCAGGTTAAGGCCGGCAACGTGGTCACCGAAGCGGCGGCGCGCGAAGCGCTGCAGATGCTGCAGCTGGATGAAGCGGGCCTTGATGAGATTGACCGCCGTCTTCTGCTGGCCATGATCGAGAAATACGAGGGCGGGCCGGTAGGTCTCGATACCCTGGCCGCTTCCATCAGCGAAGAACCGGAAACCCTTGAAGATGTCTACGAACCCTACCTGATGAAGCTCGGCCTTTTGAAGAGAACTCCCCGCGGGCGGGTAGTTACCAGTGAGGCTTACCGTTACCTCAAGCTGAGCACCAAGAAAAATCCCCAGCTCCACCTGTGGTGAAAAAAGTTAGTTAACTCGGTGCCAGGCACCAAATTAACTAACTCAATTGATTTGGGGGCTTGTACGGTATGAAAATGGGGATACTAAGCAGTGACAAAGGGGTTTTCGCAACCATGGATTCTATCGGAAAGACTCTGCTTGTCATCGGCGGACTGATTGCTGCCACAGGGTTGCTGCTTATTCTTTTTGGGCGTTTGGGCCTTGGCCGCTTGCCCGGAGATATTATCGTCCAAAGGGAGCGCTTTACTTTTTATTTTCCCATCGTGACGATGCTGCTCATCAGTGCCATTTTGACCCTCCTTTTTAACCTGATCAGCCGCATAATCAAATAAATAATGAAAGCAAGTTAGTTAACTCGGTGCCAGGCACCGAGTTAACTAATTGGAGGAATGGATGGAGAAAACAAGGTTGAGTGATTTTGACTACGCATTGCCGACGGAGCTGATTGCCCAGGAGCCTGCTGCCAGAAGGGATCGCTCCCGGATGATGGTGCTGCGTCGTCAGGAAGGGGTAATCGGGCAGACGATTTTCAGCAATTTTCCCGATTATCTGGATCCGGGAGACCTGTTGGTATTAAACAACACCAGGGTGATCCCGGCTCGCCTGCTCGGGCGGCGGGCCAATGGCAGCGTAGAGGTGGAGCTTCTTCTCCTGCATCCCCTCTCCGGGGGGCGCTGGACGGCAATGGTCCGGCCGGGGCGCAAGCTCAAGCCCGGAGCCGTGGTGGAGTTTTCGCGGGGGCTCAGAGCGGTGATTGAAGATTACGCCGGTCATGGACAGCGCATCGTTAGCTTCACCGGACCGGAACCTCTGGAGCAGGCGCTGCCCCTCGTGGGACAGGTTCCCCTGCCTCCATATATCACAGAGGAGCTGAAAGATCCTGCTCAATATCAGACTATCTATGCCTCTGTAGACGGCTCGGCGGCTGCCCCGACCGCCGGATTTCATTTTACAACCGCTATTTTTGAGAGCCTGCAGCGGAAAGGGATCCACTGGGCATATATCACCCTTCATATCGGCCCGGGCACCTTTCAGCCGGTGAAAGAGAAAGATATCCGCAGGCACAAGATGCACCGCGAATATTACCGCCTTGATGCCGCTGCGGCGCAGGAGATTAATGCCGCTCGCAGGCGGGGCGGACGCATTGTAGCCGTGGGCACAACATCCTGCCGCGTTCTCGAAGCGGCGGCTGATGAGACTGGATTTGTGAAAGAGCGGGAGGACTGGACCGATCTATTTATCTATCCCGGCTATGCCTTCAAGGCGGTAGATGCCCTCCTGACCAATTTTCACCTGCCGCGCTCCACGCTGCTGATGCTGGTTTGTGCCTTTGCCGGCTACAACCAGGTTATGGAAGCGTACCGCATTGCCGTGAACGAAAAATACCGCTTTTACAGCTTCGGCGACTGCATGCTGCTCTTGTAGGGGCGGGCTTTCACCCCTGTCTGCTTTTCTTGTCATTCTGAGGCGAAGCCGAAGGATATCTGGTTTTGCCGGGGATCGGTATAATTGACAGCAAGAGTTGGTTAAGATAAGCTATAGCAAGGTGGAAAGGATGTCCATTTATTTTGACTTAATCACGGTCTGTCCTAAAACCGGAGCCAGGCTGGGAAAAATGGTGACCAATCACGGTCCAGTGGATACACCCGCCTTCATGCCGGTGGGGACACAGGGCAGCGTAAAGGGGATCACTACCGATGAGTTGACCGCTCTTAATACGGCGATGATCCTGGCAAACAGCTACCACCTTTACCTGCGTCCGGGGATAGAAGTGATTGCCCGCGCCGGCGGGCTGCACAAAATGATGAACTGGTCCGGGGGCATCCTGACTGACAGCGGCGGTTTCCAGATCTTCAGCTTGGGCGGCTTGCGAGAGGTGGAGGACGACGGGGTAACCTTTACCTCGCATATCGACGGTTCCACGCATTATCTCACCCCGGAGCGGGTGATCCGGATCCAGAACATCCTCGGTTCCGATATTGCCATGGTCCTGGATCAATGCCCGCCCTATCCTGCATCCTATGAAGAGGTGCATATTGCCACGGAGCGCACCAGCCGCTGGGCCCTGCGTTGCCTCGAGGCCCATTTGCGCGAGGAGCAGGCCCTTTTTGGGATCGTTCAAGGAGGTGTTTACCAGGATTTAAGGGAAAAATCGGCTGCCGATTTGGTAAAGATGGAGTTTTCCGGATATGCAATCGGGGGATTAAGCGTTGGAGAGCCCAAAGAGTTAATGTATCAGACTTTGGAGCGGACCGTCCCCCTGCTGCCGGCAGATAAACCGCGCTACCTGATGGGGGTAGGTTCGCCGGATGCGCTTCTCGAGGGGAGCAGACTGGGCATCGATCTCTTTGACTGTGTTTTGCCCACCCGGATTGCCCGCAACGGCAGAGTCATGACCAGCCGGGGCTACCTGACTATTCGCAATGCTGTTTACGCTTCAGACATGGCCCCGCTCGATGATGAATGCAACTGTCCGGTCTGCCGCAATTATTCGCGGGCTTACATCCGCCACCTACTTAATGCCGGTGAAATTCTCGGGATGCGCTTAACTACATATCATAATCTCTATTATCTTGCCCAGCTAATGCGGGAAATTCGCGAAGCCATTTGTGAAGATAGGTTTGATCTATACTATCGCCAAATGAAACCAAAACTCGATCAATACTATGGAGGTGCAAGCAGATGGAAGGTTTGCTAGAAAAGTTGGGCCCCTATTCGGGCATATTGTGGATGATTGTGATCTTTGCCATATTTTATTTTATCCTGATTCGCCCGCAGCAGCAGCAGCAGAAAAAACGGCGCGAAATGCTGTCGGCTCTACAGAAGGGTGATCGGGTTATTACCATTGGCGGGATTTACGGCGTAATTAAGGAGATCAAGGATGATGTGCTGACCCTGCGCATAGCCGACAATGTTAACATCAAGTTTGCCCGCGGGGGTATTGAGCGCGTCATTGAAGACGAGGAGGAATAGGAATAATTAGGAGCGCCGGTTCATATGCTCTTCCCAGGGGGCGAGTTTATGAAATACCGGCCATTAAACAACCAGGCCCTTCATCCCCTGCGGGGCGGCGCCTGGCTTATCTTGCTCAAAGGGATTCTCCTGGCGCTGGTTTTTTCGCTGGTCATGCTCCTGGTGATCTCCCTCATTCTTTACCTGACGGCGCTGACAGAAAGAGCCGCCCTATACCTTGTCTACGGTGTCAGCATTGTTTCCATCCTGTGGGGCGCTGCTTATGCCACCAGGAGGATTGGCACGCGGGGATGGCTGAACGGCGGGATCATCGGCGTAGCTTACGTCCTGCTGATGATCGGTGGGGGGTTGATCATTGTCGATGATATGACCGTTGGGTGGAGCCTGGCCGTAAAGATATTTTTGGGTTTTGTTTTCGGCGCCATCGGGGGCATGTGGGGGGTAAATTATTAAGGTTTTCTTTATATTTTAATCCCCCGTTTCCCCCTGAATAATGAATAATAAAGTAGGGAAGGGATCTGCAGCGCAGGACCGTCCCCACCTGGATGTAAATTTTTTAGTCCTCCTTTTTTAAAGTTCCCCTTTATTAAAGGGGGACTTAGTGGGATTTAATGGAATCTTAGGGGATTAGAGATTTATGGTATTTTAAACTGCTCTTTCCTGCGATTATGCCGTAGGAAAGAGCAGTTTTGTTCATGTATGTTTAAAGGATAAACTCAGTTTCATGGTATAATCTAGATGGAATTAAAAGGAGAGGAGAACAGCAGCTGACGGCACGCTGCCGAAGTAGCATCTCCTCTGTCAAGGAGCTGGTGAGCGATCGATCTGATTACCATGGAATGGGAAAGGAAGATGCGCGAAGAGGGGCCGCTGGCCCTGCGGATGCGGCCTCGCCGCCTGGAGGAATTTGTGGGGCAGTCAGATCTCCTGGGAGAAGGGAAGCCGCTGCGCCGCCTGATCAGCTCGGACAGGGTTCCCTCGATGATCTTCTTCGGGCCGCCCGGCACCGGCAAAACCACCCTGGCCCTGATCATTGCCTCCACCACCCGGGCCTCCTTTATCCAGCTAAACGCCGTTTCCGCGGGGGTGAAAGATATCCGCGAGGTGGTGGAGAAGGCCCGTGAGCGCTGGTCGCTGCAGAACCGGCGGACAATCCTCTTTATTGACGAGATCCACCGTTTCAATAAAGCCCAGCAGGATGCCCTGCTGGCGGCGGTGGAGCAGGGCACGGTGATCTTTATCGGGGCTACCACAGAGAACCCCTTCTTCTATTTAAATGCCCCTCTTCTTTCGCGAACCCGCCTCTTTATTTTTGAGCCGCTCGCCTCCGGCGATATTTTAAGCCTGCTTCAGAGAGCCCTGGCTGACGAAGAGAGGGGCCTGGGGAAACTGAACCTGGAGGTAGAGCCGGAGGCGCTGCGCCAGCTCGCCGACCTGGCCAACGGCGACGCCAGGACCGCCCTCAATGCGCTGGAGCTGGCTGTTTTTATTGCCGAACGCAGCGACGGCAAGATTATGATTACGGCAAAGACGGCTGCCGAGGCCCTGCGGTCGCGGGCCTATACTTACGACCGGGCGGGGGACGACCATTACGACATCGCCTCGGCGCTGATCAAATCTATCCGCGGCTCTGATCCGGACGCTGCTATTTACTGGATCGCCCGCATGCTCAAGGGAGGCGAAGACCCTCTCTTTATCGCCCGCCGCCTGGTGATCAGCGCTGCCGAGGATATCGGCAACGCCGACCCGCAGGCGCTGGTGATTGCGGTGGCCGCATCCCAGGCGGTGCAGCTCATCGGCCTCCCCGAGGGCCGGATTCCCCTGGCCCAGGCGGCAGCCTACCTCGCCGCCGCTCCCAAAAGCAACTCTTCCTACCTGGCCATTGAGGAAGCCCTCGCTGAAGTCGAAAAGAGTGAAAGTTACCGCGTCCCGGTTCACCTGCGCGGGACAGGCTATCGCGGCGCGGCAAGGCTGGGCCATGGCAAAGGCTACCTCTACCCCCATGACTACCCCGGGCACTTTGTGAATCAGCTCTACCTGCCGCCCGAGCTGGCCGGAAAAAGCTTTTATCGCCCCGGGGAAGAAGGTCTTGAGCGGCAGATCAGAGAGCGCCTGGAGAAACTGCGCCGCCTTCGCAAAGAAGCTTCAGCGAAGAAAGTTGAGGCAAATAAAAGCGGCCGGCCAGGCGGCGGCGCAGCGGAGAAGAAGAGGATAAAAAATGAAGAAAGGGAAGAATAAACCACAGTGAGCGAATACCGCTACCGGACGCTCCGGGAGGAGGTGCGCGTCCGCTTTAACGTGAACAATTCCCGCTTTATCGCCACTGCGGCTCCAGTATCCGGCGAGGAGGCGGCAGAACAGTTTGTTGAGCGAATCAGGGCCGAATTTCCCGATGCCACCCATCATGCCTATGCTTACCGCATCGGGGCGGGCGGCTCCCTGGTGGAGCGGGCCTCTGATGACCGGGAGCCGGCGGGAACGGCCGGGCTGCCCATGCTGCAGCTGCTCCAGGGAGAAGGTCTCTCCGACCTTGTTGTGGTGGCGACTCGCTATTTTGGCGGGATCAAGCTCGGCATCGGGGGCCTGACCCGGGCTTACCGGCACTGTGCGCGGGCCTGCCTCGAGGCGGCGGCGCTGGTGGAGCGGGAAAGGCTCTGCTACTGCCGCATGATCGTCTCCTACGGCGAAATTGGCGCCCTGCTGCGGCAGCTCGAAGCCATGGGCGCCGAAATTATCGCCACGGATTACGCCGCTGAAGTTTCCGTAATTGCCGCTCTGCCCTACCGCCTGGCCGGGTCGTTGCGCAAAAGGTTTGTTGAGCTTTCCCGGGGCAGCGGGCTGTGGGAGGAGCTGGAAGGGCCGCCTGATAATTAAACACAGCCGGCAGGGGGTGTTTTACTTTAACCGGAAGAGGGTTCTCGTTGCTTTAAGCGGGGGAGTGGACAGCGCCGTTGCCGCCGCCCTGTTGATAGAAGAAGGTTACGAGGTTGCCGGGATCACCTTTCAACTATGGTCAGAGAAGGTGCCTGAACCGCCCGACGCCCTGCCATCTCATTGCTATGCCCGGAAAGCGGTTGACGAAGCGCGCCGCATTGCCGGAATGATGGGGATTCCCCACGAGCTTGCCGATTTGCGGGAAGCCTTCGAAGAAAAGGTGGTGAATTTTTTTACGCGCGAATATGGCCTCGGCCGAACCCCCAATCCTTGCGTTATCTGCAACCGGAAGATTAAATTTGCCGCCCTGCTGCAGAAAGCGCTGCAGTTGAAATGCTCTTATATTGCCACCGGGCACTACGCCCGCGCGGAATACTGCCGCGAACGGGGCCGCTATCTTCTAAAAAAGGGTCTCGATGCGGCTAAAGATCAGTCGTATGTGCTCTATAATTTAACGCAGGAGCAGCTCGAGCGCTGCCTCTTCCCGCTGGGCGGGATGACCAAAGAAGAGGTGCGCTCCAGGGCGCGGAAGCTCGGGCTGCCAGTCGCCGGCAAGAAGGACAGCCAGGAGATCTGCTTTATCCCCGATAACAATTACCGGGCTTTCTTAAAGCGCCGCGGCATTAAAGAGGCTCCCGGGGACATAGTAAATCGCAAGGGAGAAATACTGGGCCGGCACCGCGGAATTGCCTTCTATACCGTTGGCCAGCGGCGGGGCCTGGGCCTGGCGGCGCCGCGTCCTCTTTATGTCCTGGAGATCCGCCCCTGCGATAATACTATCGTAGTCGGGGAACGGGAGGAACTTTACCGCAAAGGGGCGGAATTGAGTGGGCTGAACCTGATTGCCCTCTCCTCGCTGGAACATGAGATGGAGGTAACGGCAAAAATTCGCTACGGCGCTCCAGAGGTTCCGGCCATAATAAGCCCCCTGCAGCATGAGCATCAGCGGGCGCGCCTGATCTTTGCCCGTCCCCAGGCGGCGGTAGCCCCGGGGCAGGCGGCGGTCTTTTACCGGGGCGACCTGGTCATCGGCGGGGGAACGATCACCGCCGCTGTATGATACGATTACAATTTGGATATAATATTTACCCATACGATTTAATCTGAAGTGGAAGTGTCCATGATGCGGTGCCCGCTGTGCAGCTCCGCGGATACCGGTAAGGTAGGCAACAACCAGTATTACTGCTGGCAGTGCCTGATGGAGTTTAAGGCCAACCCGCAGCACCCTGCGTGCATGTTTTACGTTGAAGCTGACGGCTCTCTGATCCCGGTTTCCCTGAAACAGGAGCATAAATAAGCAAGCAATATAAAACCTCTTCTACCGGTATTTTATCAACCCGGCTGCGGAATATATATTAGTCAGGGTTGAGGTAATTTAGGGAAGAGGTTTTTGCTTCTCTTTATAAATCCTAGGAGAAGGTGCTTGTGAAAGAGAAAATATCCCGGTTAAAACCCTGGCAGCAAGGCCTGCTCCTGCTAATCGGCGGGCTTTTCATCGTGTTGCTTATTATATGGATTATCAAGGTGCGGCAGGCTCTCTTTTCGGCAATGTCGCCCTTTCTTTTTGCATTGATCGCCGCCTACCTGCTGGCGCCCCTGGTCAACTGCATGGAGCGGCGGCGTATCTCCCGCCCGGTGGCCATCGCCGTGCTCTACATAGTATTTGCCATCGTTATCTTTATCTTCTGCGTTAGGGTGGTGCCGCTTTTTCTTGACGATCTCCAGGAGTTGGCCCGTCAACTGCCCTCCTATGCCGCCGATCTGCAGAGATTACTGCACCGCATGGAAGAGGGCTACCGGCG
>JAAZHP010000213.1 GCA_012510625.1 Bacillota bacterium | reverse complement strand
CGGATCAGATTTTTGGTACGTTTATCCATTTTTATCGACCTCCGGTATTTTGGGTTTGTCCTAACACCTTTGTACCAGGAGGTCTTTTTATGGTCAAGCCGCATTTAAAGCATTACAGGAATGCTGGACGAAGCGAAGGATCACCAAAAGCGGGGCGGCGCTAAATAAAACAGGAATTTAATTATTGATCGGGGGCTGATTTAACGCTGGGCTTTTTGATCTGGGCGCCGCTGTTGGGATCAATATAGTAATCCTCATGGTAGATCAATTCGGAAATGGGGAGAATCTCGTAACCGTGACTGCGGTAGAAGTCGATGATTTCGGGAAGCGCGTCAGCGGTGTGGAGTCCGTTATTATGGAAAAGAATAATTGCCCCCTTGTGGGCGCGGCTGGTGACCCTCTCGACGATCTCTTCCTGGGAGAGATTCTGCCAGTCCAGAGAGTCTATGCTCCACTGGATAGTTTTGTAACCAAGTTCGGTGGCCGCCTCGATGACCTGGTTGCTGTATTCTCCGAAAGGAGGGCGGAAGAGGGTTGTTTTCTGGCCGGAAATACTTTCAATCATCTCTTCGATTTTTTTAAGCTCTGCCTTCACTTCGTCCTTGGTGAGACTGTTTAGATGCGGATGAGTCAGGGTATGATTGCCGATTTCATGGCCTTCCTCGACAATTAATTTGACATATTCAGGATAGGCTTCGACCCAGAAACCGGTTAAAAAAAAGGTGGTTTTAATCTCGTTTTCTTTTAAGATCTGGAGTATCTTTTCCGTGCGTTCTGCACCCCAGCTGGCATCAAATGAGAAGGCTACTTTTTTTTCATTCATATCGACATAATAGATCGGGACCAGCCGTTCTCCCTGGCTCACCACCGTGGCCAGCCTTCCGGGCAGGTCCAGCAAAGGAGTCAAAAGCAGGATTGCCAATACCAGGGCCAGCCCGATAATCAATTTCAGCCTCTTTTTGCTAATTAATACTGTGATGAACAAGTTTTCCACCCCATTTATCGATATGAAATCAGGGAGCTCTTTATGCTTTTTCCAAAATCGATCTTTTAAGTTATAATAGAAAAAATTTAATGGCAGGCGGAGGATTTCAAATGAACGGACCCAGAAGGCGAACTTGCCTGGAGTTAATCAAGCCTTACGAACCGGGTAAACCCTCTGAAGAGGTGGAATGTGAGCCCGGATTGACCGATGTGGTGATGCTTGCTTCAAACGAGAATCCGCTGGGACCTTCGCCGGCCGCGCTGGAAGCTATTAAAGAGCAGCTCGGCCGCATTCACTGTTATCCCGACGGGAACTGCAGCCGTTTGAGAGCGAATCTGGCTGAAAAATATAAGCTTGATCCGGAGAATGTGATCATCGGCAACGGGACAGATGAACTGCTTACCCTGATCGCGCTTGCTTATATTAACCCGGGTGACGAAGCGGTGATGGTGCAGCCTACATTTTCTGAATACGAGTTCGCCATGCGCCTGATGGGAGGGATTCCGCGTCCTGTTCGCCTGGCCGGTGACGAGTTCCGCTACGATCTTGACGCGCTTGCCGCCGCCGTAAATGAGCGCACCCGCCTCGTTTTTATCTGCAGCCCCAACAATCCCACTGGAACGATAGTGCAGCGTGAAGATCTGGATAAATTTCTTGCCTCTCTGCCATCCGGCATTCTGGTGGTGCTGGATCTGGCCTATGCTGAATATGTCGCCTCCTCTTCCCACCCCGACGGTCTTGAATACATCAAGAATGGCCGGCCGATCCTGGTTTTGCGGACTTTTTCCAAGATTTACGGACTGGCCGGACTGCGCATAGGTTATGCCATGGCTCCCGCCGCGGTGATTGCCGATCTAAACAGGATTCGAGAGCCTTACAATGTCAATTCCTTAGCCCAGGCCGCAGCCATAGCCGCTTTAAAAGACCGCGAACACCTTGCCCGCAGCCGGGCCCTTGTTGAAAAGGGCAGGAGACAACTGGCTGCGGGATTGGCGCGGATGGGTTTAAAGGCGGTGCCTACAGAGGCAAATTTCTGCTTTGTCGATTTAAAAACAGATTCAAAGCGGATCTGTAAAGCCCTGCTCCGGCGGGGCTTGATCGTGCGCAGCGGCGATGTTTTCGGTTACCCTACTTACATCAGGGTCACCTGCGGCACCGAGGAGCAAAACAATCGCTTTTTAAATGCGCTTGAAGAATTGCTTGCCCAATAGTGGGACACCGGGGACGTACCTCTTCGTCCCACTTAAATCCCCTAACCCCTACATTTTTTGACAGGTTTGCAGGGGCGGCTCACGAGCCGCCCAAACCCTTACCGGAAACCTGTTATCATTAGCGCTGCAGCAGTGCCTCCATGTTAGCTTCTGCCTGATCTTTCTAGCCAATACTTAAAATTTTAAATATACCTTGACGAATAATTAAATTTAATTTATCTTTAAATTAGAATATTATATAATAAAAACTATTTATTTAATCATCACCTGTTTGTGAAGAATGGCGAGAGAACCGGCCTTTACCAATAATAAAGGAGGATGAGCGATGTCTGTTCAGGATTGGAAACTGCCGCTGTTGAATGATTACCCGAAAAAGTGGGCTGGAATTGAACCTGCAAAGCCCGCCCTGGTCCAGCATGAAGACGGCAAAACAGTGACCTACAAACAGTTTAACACCCTGGTAGATCTTTTTGCTCTGCGACTCCTCGATATGGGAATAGGCAAGGGGGATCGGGTCGCCACAATGCTGGTACTGGTGCCCGAACACGTGATCTTGATGTATGCCTGCTTCAAAATTGGCGCCATCATCGCGCCCCTGGATGTGCGCCTAAAAGAAGCGGAGGTGGTTAGGGATTTAGGCAAGATTAAGCCGAAGGCCTTCTTTTTCCTGGGGAATACGCCTCTGCGCGACTTCCGCGAGGTCGGGAAAGCGGTTAAGGAGAACTGCCCCTATGTAGAGTACCTGGTTCAGTTTACTCCCAATCCCAAGCCGGGAGAGCTGCTTGAAGGGGCAATTGCGATTACCGACTTAATGAGCAAGCGGGAACTTGTCTCCCTGAAGATTAAGGATCTTTTTACGGGGAGGCTGCAGAAAGCGCATTCGCAGATCGATCCGCATACTCCGGCTTTGATCATCTTTACTACAGGGACCACGGGAGAGCCGAAGCCGGCGGTGATGAGCCACGAGAATATCATCATCCAGAACGAGGTCCTGGCGCGGGGGTTCGGCTATGGGATCGAGCGTGACGAGCTGCGCATGTTGATCAACCTGCCGCCCAGCCATGTGGGCTGTGTTACCGAGCAGCTAATGACCACCCTCTATCTGGGGGGAACCGCCTACATGCTGCGCATCTTTGATCCCCGTTTAACCCTTGAGGCGATTGAAAAACACAGGATTACCGTGCTGGGCCAGATCCCGACCCAGTACCGCCTGGAGTGGGCCCTGCCCGAATACGGCAATTATGACCTGAGCAGCCTCCGCTTTGCCATCTACGGGGGCTCCGCCGTGGACACGGTTTTCCTGGGAGAGATGGCCAAAATGGCGCCCGGTTTCGGCACGGGCATGGGGATGACCGAGACCGCCGGATTCTACACTTTTACGGCGCCGAATATAACCGTTGAGGAGATGGCGGGCCAGGTTGGCGCCGCTTTCGATGAACTTGCCCCGGTGACTATTCGCAAACCGCCCCGGCCCGATGGCACTGCCGGCGAGGAGCTGCCCGACGGCGAAATCGGTGAAATTTGCGTTCACGGGCCCATTGTCTTCCAGGGGTACTACAACCTCCCTGATGAGACCGCCAAGTCGGTGACCAAGGACGCTGTTCTCTATACCGGGGACATGGGCTATTATAAAATGGTGGGATCTCACCGGGCTCTTTTTCTCTCGGGAAGGCAGAAGTTTGTCATCAAGCAGAAGGGATACCAGGTATTTCCCGATGAGGTTCAGGATTTTATCGCCACGCATCCCAAGGTCGACCTTGTCGATGTGGTCGGGGTTAAACACCGTCTCTTTGATGAAGGGATTTTTGCCTTTGTCCGGCCCAAGCAGGGTGTTGATTTAACCGCCGAAGAGATTGCGGAGCACTGCAAAGGCATCGCCGCCTACAAGCGGCCGCAGCACATTGAGATCTGGCCCCATGATAAGGAATTCCCCCTGACCAGGGTGGCCAAGGTGGACAAGCGGGAACTGAAAACAGTAGCCGAAGAGATCGTGGAAAAACTGCGCCGCGAAGGAAAATGGGACGCCGCTCCCGTTCAGGAGGCGTAAAATCATAAAATAGAACAACATGGGACACCGGGGACGTACCTGTTTGTCCCACCAGGAATCCCTTAGGGGCTGACCCAAAAGGACAGCCCCTTCTTGTTATCCCGTCCCCAATTAAGGATTGTAGGGGCGGCTCATGAGCCGCCCAAACCTGACTTCTGAGCTCTGACCTCCAACAAAGTAGGTCTAAGGGCGACCTCTGCTCACTATAATAGATTATAGCTGCCGCCTGGCGAGGAGGGGAAGCCGTTTGCGCCCGGTGATCTCTGCCGCAATACTGATATTATTTATCTTCCTGCTTTACCGCCAGAGAAAAGAGCTGCCCCGGCAAAAAAAGCATATCATTGCCTACCTGATGGCTTTTTGTGCCATATTTATTACCGTTTCCATGGTCCGCTTTCCGAAAGATGCTTTTGAAGCCGCAGTAGCCGGCCTGCATATCTGGTGGGATATTGTTTTCCCGGCCCTGCTGCCGTTTTTTGTGATATCGCAGATATTAATCGGCCTGGGTGTTGTTCACATGATGGGTGTATTCCTGGAGCCGGTGATGCGCCCCCTGTTCAATGTTCCCGGGGCCGGCTCTTTTGTCATGGCCATGGGGCTGGCCTCCGGCTTTCCCATCGGGGCCGTTTTAACCGCCGAACTGCGCAGCCGAAACCTATGCAACCGCGTGGAGGCGGAAAGGCTGATGAGCTTCTGCAATACGGCAGACCCGCTTTTTATGATCGGCGCGGTAGCCGTGGGGATGCTCGGCTATCCCCAGGCCGGGCTGACCATCGTTATCGCCCATTACCTGTCCAGCCTCACCCTCGGTTTAATCATGCGTTTCTACCGGCGGGGCAAAGCCGGTTCCCCAGATCAGCTTCCGCGGCGCGGCTCGCTGATTGCCAGGGCGCTGCAGGCTCTCGTGGAGGCACGGGAAAAAGACGGCCGCCCCCTCGGCCGGCTGATGGGAGACGCGATCCAGAAATCAATGGAGACGCTTCTTCTGGTGGGTGGTTTTATCATCCTGCTATCCGTAGTTATCCGCATCCTGGATATAATGGGGGTGGTATCTTTTCTGGGCCGCGGCATCGCCGCTCTGCTGAAGCCGGCCGGTCTCAATCCCGCCCTCGCGGCGCCCCTGGTCAGCGGCTTATTTGAGATTGACCTGGGCTGCCAGGCGGCGGCCGGTGCTGCCGGCGTAGCGATGGAGGAGAAGCTCATTGCCCTGGGGATGATCATTGCCTGGAGCGGCCTCTCGGTACACTGCCAGGTGGCCAGTATCATTTCAAAAACGGATTTACGGATTACCCCATACATAGCCGCCCGGGCCATTCATGCTCTCATTGCCGGGGGCTATACCGCGCTGCTGCTGGGCCCGGCAGGTAACCTGCTCAGCGGGGTGGCCGTGCCCGTGTTCCTGACGACGGTGCCTTCAGGAGGCCTTTCTTTCTGGTGGTCCCGGACGCTTTTTATGCTCAACCAGCTTCTAATCTTCCTTGGATTTCTCACTGTCCTGGCTGCATGCATCTATATATTCCGCCGCATGCGGGCCGCCTTCTTCTATACCCGCAAAAGCTAGGCCCGAATTAGTTAATTCGGTGCCAGGCACCAAGTTAACTAAGTTAACTAATTTCCGGACAGGGAGGCCCGGGCGCGGGGCAGCGCTGCTGCTTCAATAAAGGCCAGAACGGTATCGCCGTATCTTCTTTGATTGACCTGCGGCTGATTCACCGGCCAGAGACGGCTGCGGGCAAAAAGCTCGAGCACGATTAAACCGCCTTCGCGAAGCAGGGAATTGAGTTCAATGGACTGGAGAACCTGCGGCACATTTTTCTCCTGGTAGGGGGGATCGAGAAAAATCAGGTCAGCCTGCCGCTTCTCCTGTGACAGCATCTCCAGGGCTTTTTCAACGTCAAGGCAGATTAACCGGGCCCGGCCGGCCAGGCCGGTGCGGGCCAGGTTTTCTTTAATGATCCCGAGATGCCTTCTGTCCCTTTCGACAAAGACGCATTCCGCCGCGCCCCTGCTTAGGGCTTCGATGCCGATGGCGCCGCTTCCGGCAAAGAGATCCCATACCGCCGCATTGCAGACCCACGCTCCCAAAATATTGAACAGCGCCTCTTTCACCCGGTCCGAAGTGGGCCTGACGCCACCTCCCCGGGGGACTTTCAGTTTTATTCCTCCGGCCGATCCGGCGATTACCCGCATGCAGTTGCCCCCTGGAACATTTCTTAAAGTGTAACACCCGAAGCGCTCTTTGGCAATTTTCCATTGCCGCATAGATTGTGCCGCAAGGGCAAAGAATATTTTCCGGGTTCCGGGCATAGATTGAACTTTGAACAAGCCGGACCCGGAGGTTTTGAAGATGCTCGATCTATGGGAGCGCGTAGGAGCTCTTTTTTTCACTGCCTTTGAAAATTCATTTTTATACCTGGCGCTGAACAACCTGGGCGTTTTGCTGCTGCTCTGGATGGTCTCCGCGGTCTGGCTTTATTATGGAGTGCGCACCCCTGCTTCGCGGAGGAGGGTTTGCCGGCTGGCGCTTTACTGCTATCTCTTCTTTTTTTTAAAAGAGCTTTTCCGGATAAACCGAACCATTGCTGATTTCAGCAGCTCAAGCAAAATCCCTTACGGGGATATCCTGGTGAACCTGATCCTGCCGCACGGCCTGATCGAATATCTCGCCTTTGCGCTGGCGGCGGCCTTTGCCCTGGCCTGGCTCGGCAGTTCGCTGGAGAGCGGGCGCTGGCGCTATCCGGGGCACCGCGCCGTCTTAATCCCGGCCTCGCTCATTCTTCTGGCGGCGGCTGTAGAGTCCACGCTTACTCCCTATCTTTACCGGATCTATCTTGTGAACAGCTAAAGGGCAGGAAGCTCTGTTCATTCAAGAACTCCTGCCCCGATACCTGGCAATAAAGCGGCCTTAAAGTCAAGCAAGCAGCTCCTCTACGCATTTACCGATAATTTCTACATAGCGGTCAACCTCTTCTTCCGTGGTCACCGGGGAAACCAGGGCCATGTCGTGTACCGGCGACAGCAGGATCCCGCGGTTGGTGCAGTAGAGGTGAATCAGCATCTCCAACGGCCCGGTGAGCCCCTCCGTGAGCAGATCAACCTCGTTGTATTCCACATCCAGGAGCGTATCGATGCCCCGGCGGGGGGGGGCGGGCAGAAAGCGGAATTCCACGCGGCAGCCGATGCGGGCGACATACCAGGGCAGCTCATGCTGTTCAATGATGGCGGCGATTCCCTGCTCCATTTTTTGGGCCAGGGGGATCATGTGCGCGAAGGATTTTTCGGTTAGAAGATGCTTCAGGGTAGCCTTGATCGCGGCTACCGCGGGGGGGTTGCCGGAAAGGGTGCCCCCGAATCCAAAAAAGTTATGCCAGGGGACCCGCTGTGCAATCATCTCTCCGATTTCCTGAGAGAAGCCGAGCACAGCGGCCGGGTAGCCGCCGCCTATCAGCTTGCCCAGCACGAAGATATCGGGTTCCAGTTTTAGCTCGCCGGTCATCCCGGCCGGCCCGCCGCAAATGGAATGGGTTTCATCGATGAGCAGCAGCGTGCCGTACTTGCGGGTCAGACTGCGCAGGGCTTCGTGAAAGCCCGGTTCGGGATGAATGATTCCTACATTGGTCATTACCGGCTCGGTAATCACACAGGCCACATCCCGGGGCGCCAGCGCCTCTTCAAGAGCGGCAATGTCGTTAAATTCCACAATGCGCGTCATTTTGGAAGGGTCTTCGACCAGCGGCCCCATCAGCCCGGGCATGTTCATCAGGTTGCCGAAAAAGTCGACCACCAGCGTCTCATCCACGCTGCCGTGGTAGGAGGCGTTGAATGCCAGGGTCAACCTGCGGCAGGTAAATTCGCGGGCCACTTTAAGCGCCATCCGGTTGGCGTCGGAAGCGGTCATCAGTATCTGCCAGCAGGGCAGCCCGAAACGGCGGGTCAGCTCCTCACCGACCTCGATGGAATCTTCAGTGGGGAGCATGGTAGTCAGGCCCCTGTTCATCTGCTCCGAGAGCGGGACGACCAGCTCCGGAGGGGCGTGCCCCAGCAGGGCGCCCGTGTCTCCAAGGCAGAGGTCCAGGTAGCGATGCCCGTCCACGTCGGTGAGGTAGGCGCCTTTAGCTTCCCGGACAAAGATGGGAAAGCCGCCCGGCCAGATCCTCATCCAGCTCATGGGCACGCCGCCGGCATAACAGTGCCGCGCCCGCTCAAAAAGCGCCTTTGATTTTGGCCGCTCTTCAACATAGCGCTTCTCTTCCCGCGCCAAGAGACCCTTTACTTTTTCCAGCGTAATCCCGGCCATGATAGATCCTCTCCCTTTTTTATAGTATATTATTAATATTCTTACCAAATGCCAGCAAAACCTTTTGTTTCAATTAAAAAAAAGAGTTTGTGAAAAAAGGGATTTTTAACCCGTTAAAGAATTTTTAATTGCATTATTCCACGTCAATATAAACAGGGGGTATCGGGATGCCTGAATCTGCGGAGATAAGAATTGGTAAAAAGGCCTTTATTACTACGGCGATAATTATCTTATGCTTAATGATATTATCGGGCGTTTTGACGCAGGTGATCCCGCCGGGGAGTTACGAGCGCGTGGAGGCGGAAGGCAAAGTGTTCATCGATCCGCATTCCTTTCACTATACTGAAAAGAGCGCGCTGCCGGTATACCGCTGGTTCACCGCGCCGGTGGAGGTGCTTTACGCTTCCCAGAATTCGCCGGTGGTCATCGTTCTTTCCCTGCTAATTCTTTTTATCGGCGGAGGCTACGCCGTGTTGAACCGTGTAGGGGTATTCAAGGAGATCATTGCGAAGATCGTATCCCGATTTGGCAAAAAACGTTACCTGCTAATCTGCATTATCTCCCTGGTATTCATGTTTTTTGGATCGACCCTGGGCATGTTTGAAGAGGTTGTCGCCCTGGCGCCGCTGGTGGTGATCCTGGCCTACAATATGGGCTGGGATGCCCTGATCGGCCTGGGGATGAGCCTCCTTTCCATCTGCTTCGGCTTTGCCGTGGCCATTTCGAATCCTTATTCCGTGGGTCTCTCCCAGCGGATGGCCGGCCTGCCTGTCTTTTCGGGAGCATCTTTCCGGCTGCTTGTTTTTGCCATCCTCTATGCGCTTCTCTGCTTCTTCCTGGTGCGCTATGCCAAAAGAATAGACGGAGACCCCCGCCGCTCCCTGGTCTATGCCGAAGACCGGGAGATGCGGGCGAGCTTTGACCGGCCTGCGGGAGATACGCCGGATCTTGAGGCTTCGGATGAAGGCCGGGTCAACAAAGCCGTGGCCTGGTTTTTATGCTGTTTCGGAGGGATTCTCGCGGTAATCGCCACCGCAAACCTGGTGCCGTGGTTTTCAGACTTCTCCATGCCGGCGATTGCGCTGCTTTACCTTATTGCCGGCGTGGGCGCCGGTTTATGGGGCGGTCTGCGCGGCAGAGAGGTGGCGCGGACTTTTCTGCGGGGCGCGGCCGGGGTTGCCCCGGGTATCATTCTCATCCTCATGGCCATGAGCGTGAGCTACATCATCGAGCAGGGCGGTGTCATGGACACGGTGGTTCATTACGCGGCCGGCCTTATCTCGGGCGCTTCCTCATATCTTGCGGCTTGCCTCATCTACGGTCTTGTGCTGGTAATGAATTTCTTCATCGGCTCCGCATCGGCCAAGGCGGCCTTGCTCATTCCCATTCTCACACCGCTGGCCGATCTCACGGGGCTGACGCGGCAGACGATGGTCCTGGCTTTCTGCTTCGGTGACGGCTTCACCAATGTGTTTTATCCCACCAACGGGGTGTTGCTGATCAGCCTGGGCTTGACCACGGTCAGCTATACCAAGTGGTTCCGCTGGATCGGTTTGCTGCAGCTGGGGGTTCTCTTGATTACCGTGTTTATGCTTATCCTGGCGGTATCGTTTGGTTACGGCCCCTTCTAAAGACCGGCGGCCTGCTTTTTCTTTTTTACCGTCAGCCAGGCGATCAGCGCGGCAGTCAGCAGTGCCGCCGCGGCCAGGAGAGCGAAAGTGCGCAGGTTGGGAACTGCCGCCTCCAGCATAATCCGGTTGACCTGCCCGGGGAGCAGGTCCCAGCCCAGGGTATAGCCCTCGTCAGTTACGTATGGGGCGTTGTGCGATTTCGGCTTTACGGGGAGAGTGATCCGGAAGCGCATTTTGATTTTCTTCAAAAAGGCGCTGCTCAAACCAAAGTCATCTTCGCCGGCCTGCTCCTTCATTTCTGAGAGATCAACTGTTGTGTCGACGAGATAGCGGTTGAAAAAGAAACCGGGTTCGACTTTGAAGGGGCTCCCGGCCCCGTCAATTGTGGCAGTTTGAATATCGGCCTCTGCCCAGATGCTGTTTATTCCGGGCAGTTCCTGCAGCGTATCCGCATGCTTTTTGGCGATAATTCCGGTGATATCGTTTTCGCTGTAGTGAGAGACCGTAAAGCCCTTTTCCTCAGCCGAGAGCCGGACCTGGGACAGCGGGTCTTCCCCCTGTGTTTCCATTAATCCGATAAAAATCTGGTCGAAGCAGATTTTATATTCGATATCGGCGGAAGCATCGCGGTTTACCTTGATATAGTAGTCAACCTCAATGCATCCGCTCAAACCCAGGCAGAGCAACAAGAGTAAGAGCGAGAAGAGCGGTTTTTTCAACCTCGTCACCCCTTTAATAGGTACAGATTGATTCCGGTCTCATATTTCTTTCATTATGCCATAAAAAGTGCAGGATGAGGCAGAAAATACTGAAAATGTGACAGGGATGTTTTCTTGTGGCCTGGCAACCGCCTGCTGTTATTAACAGGGGAGACGGCTTTAACAATAAATGATCAATCTAGCGGCTGAGGAATAGAGAAACTAAGAATAGGTTCGCAGGCATTTTCAATTTCATGACGAATTCTACATAATTAAACCTATCTTAACAACGAAATACCTGCAAAAAAGAACGGGTTATGTCTGATTTGTGGAAGGAGCTGCGCCAATGGAAAAACCCGCTTTAAAACCTGAAAATCCCTGTTTCTCTTCCGGCCCTTGCGCCAAGCACCCGGGATACAGCCTGGAAGCATTAAGGGATACCCCCCTGGGCAGGTCTCACCGGAGCGCCTTAGGGCGGTCCCGGCTTTTTGAATCAATCCGGAAGACAAAAGAGCTGCTGGGTATTCCTGAAGAATACCTGGTAGGCATTGTCCCCGCTTCCGATACCGGGGCTATAGAGATGGCCATCTGGAACCTGCTGGGTGAAAGGGCGGTCGACGTGATTTATTTTGAAGCATTCGGCAAGGAGTGGGCTCATGACATCCTCAACGAGCTGAAACTGGAAGAGGTGAGGGTGTTCTCGGCTGGATACGGTTTTTTACCCGATCTCTCCCGGGTTGATTTCGAACATGATCTAGTTTTTACCTGGAACGGCACGACCAGCGGGGTGAAAGTGCCCAACGGTGACTTTATTCCCTCCCAGCGGCAGGGTTTGACCATCTGCGATGCCACCTCGGCGGTATTCGCCATGGAGATTCCCTGGGAGAAGCTCGATGCCGCCACTTTCTCCTGGCAGAAAGTGCTCGGCGGGGAGGCGGCCCACGGCATGCTGGTGCTCTCGCCCCGGGCTGTTGAGCGCATCGAGAGCTATAGGCCGCCCTGGCCCATTCCCAAAATTTTCCGGCTGAAGAAAAATGGCAAACTCATCAGGGGCATTTTTGAAGGATCAACGATAAATACCCCTTCGCTGCTCTGCAATGAGGATTACCTGGCTGCCCTGCATTGGGCGGAGTCCATCGGGGGGCTGCCGGCCTTGATCCGGCGCAGCGAGAATAATTTAAAGGTGATCGAAAATTTCGTCTCTGAACATGACTGGATTCACTTCCTGGCCGCTGATCCGGCGATCCGTTCAAATACCAGCGTCTGCCTGACAGTTGACCTGCCCCCGGAGCGGCTCCAGCAATTAATCAAGCTCCTGGAAGATGAGGGCGCAGCCTATGACATAGCCTCCTACCGCGAAGCGCCGCCGGGCCTGCGCTTCTGGTGCGGCGCCACGGTGGAGCAGTCCGACCTGGAGCTGGCGCTGCAGTGGCTAGAATGGGCTTACAACTCCATCGCATATAGAAAACATTCCGGGGAGAGGGAGTAACTGTCTACTTCGGGGGATGCCTTTTCCGGTAAAGATTTAATCCTTTTACATTAAACAATAAATCACTGGGGAGGAGAGAATATGGCTGCCGCGTACCTGACGATGCTTTTTCCG
>JAAZHP010000212.1 GCA_012510625.1 Bacillota bacterium | reverse complement strand
ATGCCGACCTGGTCCTGCTGCATAAGATTTACCCCGCCGGCGAGAAGCCGCGCGAAGGGATCACCTCGGCAGCGCTTGCCCGGCGGATTAGCGAGGTTAAAGGCCGGGAGGTCTACTACAGCGATGACATGGATGAGCTGGGCCGCCTTGCCCTGGACTGGGTTCAGCCCGGCGATATGATTATTGTAATGGGCGCCGGCGATATCACCGGTCTGGCCTATAAACTTGCGCAAACGTGACCCTAACGTAAAATATCGCCGTGGCGATATAAAACAATGGCAGTAAATATTTTCTACCGGTAAATTAAGCAGGGGAATATCTTAATTTGTGGAATTAACAAAGTTGTGCCAATAAACCGCTCCAAGGAGGCCGGACAGCTGCATATTTTAATTTTACACCAGTATTTTGCAATTAACGGTTCTTCTCCGGGGAGACGTTTTTTCGAGATCGGCCGCCGGCTGGTTAAACAGGGACACCAGGTAACCGTTATCACCGCCAATTTCGAGCTGGGGTTGCCGCTGGGGCAGAGAAAGATCGGGCTGCTGCAGCAGGACGGCATGGCCATAGTTACCTTTAATCTAGGCTGCAGCCGGGAAATGAAACCGGGTCAGAGGCGCCGCATCTCATCCGATTTTGCCCGCCAGGCTTACCGGCAGGGACGCAGGCTGCCGCATCCGGACCTGGTGCTGGCCTCGTCGCCTCCGCCCGCCCTGGCCTGGTCGGCCTGGAAGCTAAGCTCTTTTTACAGGGTACCGCTGGTTATAGAGATAAGGGAGATTGACAGCTCCTTCATCGATTCCAGGAATAGCCTGCTGAAAAATATTGTGTTTCCGGTCAGGCGCAATACGCTAAAAGCATATTGCCGGGCTGAATCGATTATCGTTGGCGGCCCCGAGATGGCTGAGACGGCGGCTCAAATCACCGGCCCCGCCAAAGAAATCACCATCCTTCCGGACGAACTTGATTTCGAGGACCTTTACCAGGGGTTCAGCAAGATCTTAACCGCCATCCAACCGCGGACGGTTAAAGATTGAATTTTGCGGTATATGGATGTATATTCGGGTGCAAGAAAGGAGCTTCCCCGCTTGCAATCTAAAAAAGAAAAAAAGCCAAAGAGAAAAATCTGGCAGTGGCTGGGTCTCCTTTTGATCGGCTGCGGGCTGGCATTGCTGGGTTATACCGCCTATGAAAAAGCACGGACTGCCTACTACCAGCATCAGCTCAAGAAGGCCTATGAAGATACTTTTTACGAGATTCCCGGCGGCTCCGACACTTTTGACCAAGTTGTTGTTACAGAGAGGCAGCCGATGCGGATCATCATTCCGAAGATTAATGTCGACCTGGTCGTGCAGATTGGAGATGTTTTTGATATGGACCTGCTCGACAAGGGGCCGGTTCACTTCCAGATGAGCGATCTGCCCAGTACCGAGTCGGGCAATGTTGCCATCGCGGCGCATCGCGGCTCCCGCTGGGGCTTCTTTACCGACCTGGATCAACTTAAACAGGGTGACGAGATCTACCTCGACGTGGAAGGCTATCGTTTTGTTTACCGGACCGAGTGGGTTAAAATTGTTGCGCCTGACGATTGGAGTGTTATCGCTTCCACCGAGTATCCCGCTTTAACCCTGCAGACCTGCCACCCAAAAAATGTTCGCGGCACTCACCGCTTAATTGTCCGGGCCGGGCTTGCTTATGTGACCCGGGCGTCATTGAGTTAAAATTTGGTTAAGTGTATAATACGGCCATGTTGAAGAAAATTGTATCCTTAAAAACAGATAGAAGAACTTTGATCAAATACGTGCTGCTTCCCGGTATAATTACCGCCTTTTTGCTCCTCGGAGGGGTGGCCCTATGGAGGCACATCTCGGATCCCGCAGATGCTTTTACTGAAGAAGACTGGCACCTCTATTTTGATCAAAAAGTGGTGAACATAGCCCTGCTGGGATTTGATCGGACTGCGGCCAGGGATAAGTACTACCGGCTCTATCGCCCGGATACGATCATGATCGCGGCAATTAACTTGGATCAAAAGTCTGTCTACATCGTAAACATCCCGCGGGACAGCTATGTAAAAATCAACGGGACAGAAGGTTACGATAAGATCAATCACTCCTACATGTACGGCCACGACCGCCCCGGGGTGGCAGACCCTCACCGCAGCGGCATGGAAACCCTTTTGAAAACCATTGAGGATTTCCTGGGCGGCATTCCCGTTCATTACTATGTCAGCCTGGATATGGACGGGGTGGCGGAGATAGTCGATAAGCTGGGCGGCTTTTACTACGATGTGGATGTCGAGGTCAGGGCTAATATGGGCCGCGGCCGCCTGCTTCTGGAAAAGGGCTACCAGCATCTGGACGGCAAAAAATTTCTCTATTACGTGCGCTATCGCGCCACCGGGGGAGACCTGGAGCGCTCACAAAGACAGCAGCAGATCCTGATTGCCGCCTTCCGGCAGCTGCGCACCCAGGGACGCTTAAACGAGCTGCCCGGGCTCTACCGGACATTGAAGGAAAACGTGGAGACGAATCTTTCTCTAAGACAGATCTCCTCCCTGGCTTTATTTGGAACCAGGGTGGAGCCCGATACCATTAAGGCCTATGTGTTTGCCGGGGAGATGCAGTATGCGCCGTGGGGGAACATTGATGCTTTGAACTTCTGGGTAATTGACGAGAAAGCACGGGTAAGCCTGATCAAAGAAATATTTGGTGTAAATGTGGCGCCGTTGCCCCAGATCTCTCTACCGGGACCTCGCAAACCGGAAGAGCCTTCTGAGGTTGAGGAGAGCCCGCCGCCCCTGCCTTCCACCGAACCGCTGCCCTCGGATCACCGGCAAGAGATTCCTTGAAGGGCATAAAGGGTTTAATAAAAATCTGTCGAAAGTTTGATAGGATAACGGCATATCAAAACTACAATGCGAGGGCGAGCTATGGAAAATGAAATTGATCTCAGAGAGATATTCCAGGTTCT
>JAAZHP010000211.1 GCA_012510625.1 Bacillota bacterium | reverse complement strand
GGGAATTACGCCGACATCGTTGTCTTTGATCTTGAACAGCTCGGCACAAAGGCAAGCTTTGACAATCCCGCGGTCTACCCGGCGGGCATTGAGCATGTCTTCGTCAACGGCTGTCCCGTGGTTTCGGCAGGAGAGTTCAACAACGAAGCCCTTCCAGGCATGATGCTCCGCCCCGCCCGCTGAGAGTGGGGCGGCCGCTCTACGCCTCTACATGTTAAAGAATACAATAACCCCGGAAAATCATACCTTTCCGGGGTTGTGCTTAACTGTGTATAGGTGTAGTTCACTGCCAGGGTCTTAAGATAGTATTCTTACTGTTTTTGTTTCTCAAACGTATTGCAGTACTTTTTTGCAGTACTTTTTGATTTCAGCTCTCGCTAAAAGGGACCGGGGAGCCGAAAAGCCTTGTACATCAATGGTGCGGGCGAGAGGATTTGAACCTCCAAGGGAATGCTCCCACTGGATCCTAAGTCCAGCGCGTCTGCCAGTTCCGCCACGCCCGCACGTAGTCTTTGCCTTCTTTATTATAATCCTTTTCCTCGTTTTTTCAACTTATGTATCTTAGCTAATTAAGTGCGAGATCGAATTACTTTCTTGCCTTCAACTTCCCACATCTTACCTTTTCCAACGCCGGAAGGACATGCAGGATTTAAGATGAGGGTTTTCGAATTGCTTTTAGAGATAAATGATGGATCCACGGGGATTTGCTGAGAGATATCCCTGCCGGTTCCATTCAAGAAGCTGCAGCCGGGGAGAGGTTAATTCGGGAAGCTTGCAAATAGTAAGCCATATTTGGTAAAAATAGAATGCACAGGGTAAGATTATCGTCCGGCGGGAAAGCTCCGGCGCCGGGGATTTTTTTTGAGCGGCCCGGAACGGAGAACTTCTTCGGAAAGTGGTGGATATTTTCATGGAGAAGGAATTGCGGCATTTGCAGGAGAGGCGCCGCCTGGTTTTATCCGGCGGTGGTGAAAAAAGAATCGAGGAACAGCATCAAAGAGGAAAGCGCACCGCCCGCGAGCGGATCAATATGCTCCTGGATGAAGGCAGTTTTGTGGAGCTGGGCACATTTGTGCAGGGCGACCTGGATGACGCCGCCAGCCTGGATATTAAAAATCCGGGCGAGGGGGTGGTTGCCGGCTGCGGGGCGATTGACGGGCGCCGCGTCTACCTCTTCGCCCAGGATTTTACCGTGGCCGGCGGTTCACTGGGCGAGATGCACGCCCGGAAAATTTGCCGGGTGCTTGACCTGGCCGGGCAGAACGGAGCCCCGGTGATCGGGCTGAATGATTCGGGAGGAGCGCGGATCCAGGAAGGTGTTTGTGCTCTTAATGGCTACGGGGAGATCTTTTACCGGAACATGCTCTATTCCGGGGTGGTGCCGCAGATATCTGTGATCATGGGGCCCTGCGCCGGCGGGGCGTCCTACTCGCCGGCCTTAATGGATTTTGTTTTCATGGTCGATGAGAAGAGCCACATGTTCATTACCGGCCCCCAGGTGATCGAGGCGGTAACGGGGGAGACTATCACCATGGAGGAGCTTGGCGGCGCGGCGGCCCACAATTCCACCAGCGGGGTGGCCCATTTCCTTGCTTCCGGCGAGGAAGAGGGGTTGAAGCAGGTCCGCACCCTGCTGAGCTACCTGCCGTCGAATAACGTGGACGACCCCCCGGCAGCCTCGCCGCAGGAGCCCCTGCTGGACGGAGAGGAGCTCATGGGGATTATTCCCGATGATAACGACAAATCCTACGATATCCGCGAGATAATCCGCCGCGTTGTCGACGGGAGTGTCTTTTTCGAGGTGCACGAGCAGTATGCCCGCAATGCCGTGGCCGGCTTTGCCCGCCTCTCCGGCACGGCGGTGGGCATTGTGGCCAACCAGCCGCTGGTGAAAGCGGGCTGTCTCGATATCGATGCTTCCGATAAGATATCGCGCTTTGTCCGCTTTTGCGATTCTTTCAACCTGCCGTTGATCACTTTTGTTGATGTTCCCGGCTATCTTCCCGGGGTGGAGCAGGAATGGGGCGGCATTATCCGGCACGGCGCGAAGATCCTCTATGCCTACGCGGAGGCCACCGTCCCCAAGATTTCGGTTATTTTGCGCAAGGCCTACGGGGGGGCCTATATCGCCATGGGCTCCCGCTCCCTGGGGTCGGATCTCTGCCTGGCCTGGCCCGGCGCGGAGATAGCGGTGATGGGGCCCGAGGGGGCGGTAAAGATTATCAACCGCCGCGAACTGGAGAGCTCCGCGGAGCCTGAAAAGCTGCTCCGCGAGCTGGCGCAGGGCTACCGGGAGCGCTTTGCCAATCCCTATATCGCCGCCGCCCGGGGCTGGATAGACGAGGTAATTGACCCGCGGCAGACCAGGGAGTATCTCTGCCGCGCCATCAGTATTGTCGGCCTGAAGAGGGTGCAGCGGCCTCCGCGGAAGCACGGCAATATCCCCCTCTAGGGCCGTTAACGCTGCTACCGGGCCATTATTGGTTTTAAAGCCTTTGTCTTTGTTAAAAATATTGAGGGAGGTCTAGGCAGTGTTATGTTTACGGTGTGGCGAGGATAACGGTGATAGAAACGAATTTTGCATTAATTGCGGCACAGTTCTAAAGCGCCCCTGCGCCCTGGGCGGCGGGGGGAGATCCACGGGCCTGCCCCAAACGAATGCCGCCCTGCTCTCATACCTGGGATGGTGGATTACCGGACTTATCTTTTATTTTCTGGAAGGCGACCGCTTTGTCAGGTTTCATGCCCTGCAATCAATCTTTACTTTTGGCGGCATCAGCCTGCTCTTGTCGCTCCTCTCTCTTTTGCGCCTGCTCCTGAGGATGCTCCTTTTCAGCTCCGGCAGCGCCCTGGCGGGGGGCCTGCTCACCCTGATCGGTGTTCTTCTTCCGTTAACCTGGATCGGCGCTCTTCTGCTCTGGGTTGTCCTCATCGTCAAGGCCGGCCAGGGCGAAAGATTTAAACTCCCCCTGACAGGAGATTTTGCCGAGCGGCAGCTGCAATAAAAAAATGGCAACAAAAAAATCCTTCCCGGCACTTGACAAGTCATTTTTCTTTGGTATCATGGATATCAATATTTATAAGTCCATGAAAGGGAGAGTAACCTTCCGTGGAGGCCAAGCGAGCCGGAGTTGGTGGAAGTCCGGTGCTGAAGCGGAGAGCGAAGCGCACCCTGGAGACGGTGGTTGAAGCCGGTTTCCTGCCGGTGAGTAGATCATCCCGGTGACCCGCCGTTATCGGGGCCGCTCGAGACAAAGAGCGGCGTGAGGGGGTTAACTATGTGAAGGTTAACCAATAAAGGTGGTATCGCGGGCCTCCCGTCCTTTACGGGAGGTTTTTTCATTAAGGAGGTTTTTAAGTTGGAAGTTGCTGTTTTGGGAGCTACGGGCTATGCCGGATGCGAGCTGGTGAGGCTGCTCTGCCGGCATCCCGGGGTGGAGATAGCATTTGTCAGTTCGGAAAGCCACGCCGGCTCCTCCCTGGACCTGGTTCATCCCCAATTTTACAATCTTTTCGAGTTGGAGCTGCAGCCGCTGCGCCTATCCGCCATTCCCGAATCGGTGGAGCTGGTTTTTTGCGCCCTGCCGCACGGTAGTTCTGCCGGGGTGGTTCCCGGGCTTCTGGCGGCAGGTAAGCGGGTTATTGATTTGAGCGCCGATTTCCGGCTGCGCGATCCGGAGCTATACGAGATCTGGTACAGCCGGACCCATCCCGTACCGGAGCTGCTGGATAAAGCGATTTACGGGCTGCCCGAGATCAACCGGGAGGCCATCGCCGGGGCGGAACTGGTTGCCAACCCGGGCTGCTACCCCACTGCGGCGCTTCTGGCCCTGGCGCCACTGGCCGCAAAGGGATTGGCCGATTGGGACAGCGTGGTCATTGATGCCAAATCCGGGGTATCCGGGGCCGGCCGGACCCCGCGGCAGCCCTTTCATTTTCCCGAGTGCACCGAAAATTTAAAGGCTTACCGTGTCGCCGATCACCAGCATACGCCGGAGATAGAGCAATGCTTAAGCCATTTAAGCGGCGGCTCGGTGACGGTCACTTTTACGCCCCACCTGGTTCCCATGGCCAGGGGTATTTTCAGCACGGTATACCTGCGCTTGCAGCGCGGCTGCACTGCGGATCAGCTTGATCAGCTCTACCGGGATTTTTACGGCGGGCATCCTTTTGTCAGGGTTTTGCCTCCATCGCGTCTTCCCGAAACCAGGCTGGTCCGGGGCGGCAATTATTGCGACCTGGGGCTGCGTTTCGACCGGCGTGCCGGCAGGCTGCTCGTCCTGTCGGTCATAGACAACCTGGTCAAAGGAGCGGCCGGGCAGGCGGTGCAAAACATGAATATCATGTGCGGCCTGCCAGAGGAGACAGGTTTAACCCAACCGCCGCTCTGTTGACCGGCTCAATAGAAGCAGCAAGAAGCAGCACACAAGACAGAGGTGATTTTATGAGCGAAGAACTAACTTATCAGAAAATGGACGATGCCGGTATCACTGCGGTGCAGGGAATCAAAGCTGCTGCCGTTCACTGTGGCCTGAAAAGGAGAAAGCGCGACCTGGCCCTCGTCTACAGCTCGCATGATTGCGCCGCTGCGGGGGTCTTTACCCGCAACCTGGTCCAGGCGGCCCCGGTTAAACTCTGCCGTGACGCCATTGGCAGCCCCATCCGGGCGCTGGTGGTGAACAGCGGCAATGCCAACGCCTGCACCGGTGATACGGGGTGGCAAAACGCCCGCCGCATGGCCGCCCTTACCGCCGCCTCCCTGGGCCTTTCTCCCGCACAGGTGCTGGTTTGCTCAACCGGAGTGATTGGAAAGCAGCTGCCCATGGAGCGGGTGGAACAAGGCATCATCAAAGCGGCTGAGGCGCTTTCCGGTGAAGCGAAAGCCGGCCGCGAGGCTGCCCGGGCCATCCTGACTACCGATACCGTGGCCAAAGAGGTTGCCTATCGCGGCTCTTTCGGCGGAACGGCCTTCCACCTGGCCGGGATGGCCAAGGGCTCGGGGATGATCTGTCCCGACATGGCCACGATGCTGGCCTTTATATTCACCGATTTGACCGTATCACGTCTGCTGCTGCAGCGTCTTTTCCAGGAGGCGGTGGACCGCACTTTTAACCTCATCACTGTTGACGGCGATACCTCCACAAACGATACGGCGCTTATCCTGGCCAACGGCGCCGCGGGGGCGCCGGAAATTACCCCCGGCAGCGATGCCTGCCGCGCCTTTGCCGGGCTGCTCGAAGAGGCCTGCCGCGACCTGGCCTGCCAGATCGTGGCCGACGGCGAGGGCGTGACCAAGGTGATCACCTTGACCCTGCGGGGGGCTCCCGATCCGCATTCCGCCCGGGTACTGGCCCGCGCGGTGCTGAATTCTCCGCTGGTTAAGACTGCTTTTTATGGCGAAGACGCCAACTGGGGCCGGATCCTGGCCGCTCTCGGCTATGCCGGAGTTGATTTTGATCCCTCCGGGGTAGATATCTACCTGGGTCCCATCCAGGTGGCCGCAAAGGGAGAGGCGGTGCCTTTCCTGGAAAGTGAAGCCAGGTCCATACTGCAGCAGAAAGAGATTCCGGTCCTTGTCCATCTCAACGCCGGGAGCTGTTCTCTCACTGCCTGGGGCTCGGATCTAAGCCATAATTACGTTTCGATTAACAGCAGCTATCGCAGCTGAAGGGAGGCGGCTTTATGAACGTTGAAGTTATTGACAACCTGATTTCCAAGGCCGAAGTCTTGATCGAGGCGCTTCCTTATATGCAGGCCTTTTCGGGCAAATATTTCGTGATCAAATACGGGGGCCAGGCCATGGTCAGCGATGAGCTGACGGCCTCGGTTGTTGCCGATATCGTTTTGCTGAAGCATATCGGGATCAAGCCGGTCCTGGTGCACGGCGGAGGAAAAGAAGTCAGCGCCATGATGGAAAAATTGGGGAAGAAGCCCCGCTTTGTCAGCGGCCTGCGGGTTACCGATGACGAGACGATGGAAGTGGCCGAGATGGTCCTCCTGGGCAATGTAAACAGCCGCATTGTCAATTTGCTGAACCGGTGCGGCGCCCGGGCCGTCGGCTTGAGCGGAGCAGATGCCGGCCTCTTCCAGGCCGTGCGCAAAGCGCCGGTATCTCCCGGCGCTTCTCCGGGGGAAGCTGTGGACCTGGGGAGAGTGGGGGAGATCATCCGGATTGATACGGCGCTGATTAAAATACTTAGCGAGAGCGGCTATATCCCGGTGGTTTCTCCAATCGGGTCCGGGCCCTCCTGGGAGAGCCTGAATATCAACGCGGACCATGCCGCCGGCGAGCTGGCCGGGGCGCTGCAAGCGGAGAAGCTGATTATACTGACCGATGTGGAGGGAGTCTACCGGCAGGCGCAGGAAGGGTTAAAATTCATTTCCCGGATAACAGAGAAAGAGATCCGCGGCCTGGTGGCGGAAGGGCAGATCAACGGGGGGATGATTCCCAAGGTTGAAGCCTGCTTAAAGGCTTTGAACAAGGGCGTGGGCCGGACCCATATTATTGACGGCCGCCGGGCGCACGCTTTGATTTTGGAAATATTTACAGACGCGGGTATAGGAACGATGGTAACCCTGTGAAACGGGGGCCCGTGTTTGGCAGAGGGTGAGGCCCGGGGTGATATTATTTAAAGATATACGGCCGGAAATCTAACCGGCACGCCGGGGAGCTGCCAAAAAAAATTGCAACTGGAGGAGAGCATGATGGCCGCTGTAGAAGAGCTGGAAGCCAGGTATATCATGAACACATATAACCGGCAAGAAGACCGCACCCTTGTTCTGGTGAAAGGAGCCGGTTCCCGGGTCTGGGATAATAAAGGGAAGGACTATCTCGATTTTGTCGGCGGCCTGGCCGTTAATATTCTGGGCCACTGCCACCCTGATGTGGTGGCGGCGATTTGCTTTCAGGCCGGAGAGCTGATTCATGCTTCAAATCTCTACTATACCCGGCCGCAGGCCGAGCTGGCCCGGGTGCTGGTGGAGCATTCCGCGGGGGACCGTGTATTTTTCGCCAACAGCGGCGCCGAGGTCAATGAGGCGGCGATCAAGCTGGCCCGCAAGTTTCACTATCCGCGGCGTTACAAGATCATAACGGCGCGGCGCTCTTTTCACGGGCGCACCCTGGCCACGGTTGCCGCCACGGGGCAGCAGAAATACCAGCAGGGCTTTGCGCCGCTGCCGGACGGTTTTTCATACGCTCGTTTCAATGACCTGGCCTCTTTTGAGGAGCTGGTAGACGGGGAGACGGCGGCAATCATGATCGAGCCGGTTCAGGGAGAGGGCGGGATCCATGTAGCCGCTCCCGATTTCATCCGGGGTTTGCGGGAGCTTTGCGACCGCACCGGCCTCCTGCTTATCTTTGACGAGGTGCAGTGCGGGCTGGGACGTACCGGGAGGCTGTGGGCTTACGAAAACTGGGGGGCAGCGCCCGACATCTTTACTACCGCCAAGGGATTGGGCGGCGGCTTGCCCATAGGGGCGATGCTGGCCCGTTCCGGGGTGGCCGAAGTATTCAAGCCGGGAGATCATGCCTCCACCTTTGGAGGGAATCCGGTCGCCTGCCGGGCGGCGCTGGCGGTGCTGGAGCTGCTGTTGAAAGATTCATTCCTGGAGCAGGTCCGCAATAAGGGCAGTCTTTTTATGGCCGGCCTGCGCCGCCAGGTTACTCTCTTTCCCGGCCTGGTCAGAGAGGCGCGCGGCCTCGGCCTGATGGCCGCCCTGGAACTGCGGGAGCCGCTGGCGGGGGCGGCCCAGCAGAGATGCCAGGAAAGAGGGCTGCTGGTAAATGCTATAGGAGATAATATATTGCGTTTTTTGCCCCCCCTGATTGCATTAGAAGAGGAGCTGGAGCAAGCCCTGGCGATCCTGGAGCAAGTGCTCTCCGGACTTCTTGAACAGACATAAAAAGGGACGCCCCGCTGAAGCGGGGAGCCCCTTGGGATTGACCTTTTGATTACTTGCCGGACTGCTCGGCGGCTTTTTTCTCTTCTTCTTCCCGGAGCACGCGGCGCAGGATTTTGCCGACCATTGTCTTCGGCAGCTCCTTGCGGAATTCGACCAGTTTAGGCACCTTGTAGGCGGCCAGGTTGGCCTTGCAGAACTCGATGACTTCTTCTTCGGTAAGAGTCTCTCCCTCTTTGAGGACAACATAAGCTTTCAAGGTCTCACCGCGGTAGGGATCCCTGATTCCGGCCACGGCGGCCTCCAAAATTTTCGGATGGGTGAAGAGAACCTCCTCGATATCGCGAGGATAGATGTTGTAGCCGCCGGCGATAACCATGTCTTTTTTCCGGTCGACGATATAAGTAAAGCCGTCTTCGTCCATCTTGGCGATGTCCCCGGTATAGAGCCAGCCGTCGCGCAGGCTGTGCTTCGTTTCATCGGGCATGTTGTGGTAGCATTCCATTACCTGCGGGCCGCGGACGCACATCTCGCCCACTTCGCCGATGGGCATCTCTTTTTCGCCGGTTTCAATGTCCACAATTTTAATTTCTGTATCGGGGAAGGGCAGGCCGATACTGCCGATAACGCTCTTGCCGTAGATGGGGTTGCAGTGAGTTACCGGGGATGCTTCCGAGAGCCCGTAGCCTTCAACCAGCTTGCCGCCGCTGTTTGCTTCAAACTGCCGCTGCACCTCCACCGGCAGCGGCGCCGCGCCGCTGATGCAGATCCGGATGGACTTGACATCATATTTGTGCAGGTTGGGGGCATTGTTGATTGCTACATACATGGTGGGCACGCCGGGGAAAAGCGTGGGCTTCTCTTTATTGATGGTCTTGAGCACATCTTCAAGAACAAAGCGGGGCAGCATCACCGATTTACAGCCGAAAAAGAGCGGCATATTCAGCACGGTGGTCATCCCATAACTGTGAAAGAAGGGGAGCACCGCCAGGACCACTTCTTTGCCTTCTTGAAGGTCAGCGCACCAGTATCTTACCTGCAAGGCATTGGCCAGGAGGTTGCGGTGCTGCAGGACAGCTCCTTTGGATACGCCGGTGGAGCCCCCGGTATACATGAACACCGCCCTGTCCTCGGGAAGCACCTCTACCGGCTTTGGCGTTTG
>JAAZHP010000210.1 GCA_012510625.1 Bacillota bacterium | reverse complement strand
GCTCCGCTTCGCTAAAATTGCTCCCCTTTTCAACGAGACTGCTCAAAGAGGTATCGGAGCGGCGGATTTCGGGATCTATCCAGGCCAGGTTAAACCAGACCTGCAGGTCGCGATAATCCTGGAGGCGGTAGCGATCCAGGGCCGGCCGCACATCGTCCGGCTCTCGGATCCGCCCCTGCAGCTCCAGCAGTTCCAGGTAGCGGGGCTGCTGCCCAATCACCTTATCCCAGTGAATATCAAAATAGTGCTGGAGCAGGTACTCTTTCTCCTTATCATTAAGTTTCTCCGCAGGCTTGTTTACCTTCTGATAAAAATCTTCAGTTCCTGAAAGATAGCTTTCCAGCTGCTCCAGCAGCGAGGGGGTCAGGTTGAAAGTCTGGCGCACCTTTGGATATTGCTCCAGGATCGCCGCCATCTGGTAATAATCCTTGCTCCCATGCAGGCGCACCCAGGGCATGATCAGTTCACCCGAGAGCGAATCCCGGTAAATGGGCTGGTGCTGGTTCCAGACAAAGGCCACGTAGAGCGGCTGTTCGCTCATGTTCCCGCCTCCTCCCGGGCAGGAATTTGCTCCGGCTCTTTTTTGCCCGCCGCAGATAGGTGCAGCGACAAATTCAGATCACGGCTCTCGCCGGCAGCCAGTTGAAAATCCCAGCGGGGCAGGATAAGCGACTGCTGGTAGGAGCGCTCCAGGCCGGCTTCCGAGAGGGAGACTGTCTCAACCGGCATCCGCCAGAGCAGGGCCGGCTGCCGCCAGGAAAGAGTGAGCTGCAGATCGCGCCGCCGGTCAACCAGCGACACCTCCTGCACCGGTTCGGCGGCGCCGCTGGAACCGAGGCTGACATCTTCAAGATCGTGCCCCGGGATGATGTAGTAGCGCTCTTCGTCGGACCCGGAAAGAAAAGCAAAGTTAAACTCCACTCCGAAGCGGACGAAGACATCCTCTTCCCCCAGGTTGGCCAGGTGATAATCTACCTGGAGGCTGTCGTCTCCCGCATAGATGGTCACTTTCTTCTGCAGCAGCAAGGGCGCCGCCTCGCCGAGCGTTCCCTTCCGCTGAAAAGTAATCTGCACTCCCTCGCCGCTGTGCCCCTCGCCCGCAGGCAGCCGCTCCACCTGCACTCCGGCCGGCTGCATTAAAAAATCGCCGCATTCCCGGTAGCTCCCCTTGCCAAATTGCTCCAGGGAGAGGCCGTCTTCAAAGAAATGCTCGATCAAAGCCCCCCGGGGGTAGGGATCGAAGAACAGCTGATCCAGGATCCCTTCTTCCTTGATCGCGCGCAGGTGATGGATCGAGGCTACCTCCCCCCCCGGCGGCGAAGGCTCAGCCTGCTTCAGGTATTCCTGGTGATATGCTTCGGGGCGGCGCGTTAGGGTGTCAAGAAAGTTCACCGCTGCCGGCCTCCAGGAAAGCTCCCAGAGGCTGCCGCCAAACTGCGGCGCAAGCAGCATGTTAAGGCGGTCGGTAAAAAGATAGAGCTCTTCCGCGCCGCTGTATCCGTAGTCCCCCCGCTGCAGCTCCAGGTAGGGAGCCGTTTTCATATGGTCGTCGATGAGCTTTTCAGCCTGCAGCAGCTTTTGCCAGACAGCCGCCCGCAAGAAATTGAGGTAAAGACCGCCGAAAACCCCGTGCCAGTAAGCGCAGTTGCACTGGCCCGCCCAGATCAGGCGCTGTGCACGGTCGCGAAGCTCTCCTTCCGGAAGCTGCTCCCAGCGGCGGCGCACCGCCAGCATCTTCTTATGCATGCGATTGCTTTCCGGATAGCGGCTGAGGAAATTTCTCCAGAAGCCCCCGGACCACTCTTTCATTTCGCGGTAAGCCCCTGCCGGCATGTAAACGGGCCCTCGCGGGGGGAAAAGGCGGCGGTACTCTTCAAAGGTAACTACATTGAGCCAGTCTTCCTGCTCCAGCAGCAGGGTAAAAAATTCTTCAAGCCAGCCTTTTTCATAGACCGCTTCATAGGTTCCCGGCCAGCCGCCAAACTTTTCCCCGTCGTCCGCCAGCACAAAGAGGCGCTGCTTCTCTTCATCCCGCCTTTCTCGAAAAAAGGCAATCGTTTCGCCGGGCGCCTTGAAAGGAATCAGGTAGCGCAGCTCTTCGCTGATGGGAAAGATGTCCAGGGGATAGCCTTCCTCTTCAGTCCTGAAATAGTGCTCCAGTTCTGCACAGCCGGCATCGCGGAAGTGAGTGTCATCCAGGGCCAGGTACTCCATCCCGGCCTGGCGGATGGGGCGGGGCAGGTGCGGCTCCCAGACTCGCTCCGCCAGCCACATACCGCGCGGCTTTACTCCAAAGAGCTCCTGCAGGCGGTCCGTGAAAAGGCGGATCTGGCCAATTTTATCTTCATCGGGGATCGCGGGAAGAATGGGTTCATAATAAGCCCCGCTCAGGATCTCCACCCGGCCGGCGGCAGCGAGTTTCTTCAGCCGGCCGATGAATTCCGGCTTCTTTTCCACGAGCCAGTCGAGAAGGCTGCCGGAGTAATGCAGGGCTACTCTTATGGTAGAAAATTTCTCCAGGACATCAATAAAAGGTTCATAGGTGCGCGCAAAGCTTTGCTCCAGGACATCATCCAGGTTGCCTACAGGCTGGTGATTGTGCAAGGCCAGTATAAAGTAGATCTTTCCGCCATGATTCATGCTCCGCTCTTCCTTTCTCTCGTAAAAAACGGGCCGCTTCTTCGGGCCGCGTTACGTTGATATAGACCCCGCTGCCCATTTCAAATCCCGCGGCAATGCTTACCCTGGGGATCAGTTCTATGTGCCAGTGGTAATGGGGCAGCGGCAGACTGCGCAGGGGCGCAGTATGCAGGTAATAATTGTAGGGGGTGTCCCCTAAAACGTGCGCGTATAGCCGGAACAGCTCTTCAAGGAACTCCGCCAGCTCAGCCCGCTCGGAGGCTGCTGTTTCAAAAAAAGAAGCTTCGTGACGCCGCGGCAGGATCCAGGTTTCAAAGGGGCTGCGGGCGGCAAAGGGGATAAAGGCGGTGTAAGCGCCGCAATTAAGAATCACTCGGCCGTCGAATTGCCTCTCCTCTTCCAGCATGCGGCAAAAAGGGCAGATCCCTTCGGCAAGGTAAGCCTGGTGTGCACTTTCAAGCTCCAGCCGGACGGCGGGAGGAACAAAGGGAAGAGCGATGAGCTGGGAGTGGGGATGTTCAATGGAGGCGCCCGCTTCGCGGCGGTGATTGCGGAAGATCTGCAGGTAGCGAAGCCGGCGGTAATTCGCCAGCGCCCGGCCTCTCCGGTAATATGCTTCAACGACGAGTTCCATCTGCCGCGGGGGAAAGCTGCCGGGCTGCAGGTTGTGCTCCGGGATTTCAATCAGCAGCTCGTGAGCGCCGTAGCCGGGGCTCAATGCTCCCCGGAAATCCGGCGTTCCTTTTTCCTCCAGCATCACCGCCGGGTACTTGTTCGGCACAACCCTGACCCGCCATCCGGCAGTATCCGGTTCCGCCGTGCTGCGCCCCAGCGCCAGGAGCTCCGGGGGAGTCATCCGCTCATTTCCGGCGCAAAAAGGGCAGCCCTCCAGGTAAGCGGGAACGG
>JAAZHP010000209.1 GCA_012510625.1 Bacillota bacterium | reverse complement strand
GCCCCGGTATGCCGGGATTCAACGTAGCGGGTCTGCTCCGGATCAAGGTTCAGCATGAGCCTTTTCAGGCTGCCCCGGCAATAACCGCGGAGCCGGTCCAGGGTGGTACGGTAGAGAAGGTTGTCCGGGTTATAGATAACGTGCTCCATCTCGCAGTCTGTAGCCAGGTCCAGCATCCAGTGCAGGCTCTGCTCGGGCAGGCCGTCAATCTGCTCCAGTTCTTCCAGGCGGCGGGTTTTTTTGACTTTCTTGACCAGGTGAGAAGGAACGCCCAGGATGCGCAGGTGCGTTGGCGGAAAGTAGGCAAAGGGGTTGTCCGCTTCGGGCTCGGGCAATCTCTCGACAGCGAGGCTGCCATCCAAGCCGGCGGCGGTCTCCGCTTCCGCCTCCACGGGCTCATCTGTTTCCAGGCGGCTGAAGGCGGTATGCGGCGAGAAAACAAATTGGTGTGCCCGGTCGATAATGCGGTGATCCCCCAGTTTCCAGAGGCGGAGCGAATTGTTGTCCCAATCAAAGATGATCCGCCACTGCCGGTTCACGTAGCATTCCCATTTGCCCGCTGCGCCCCTAAGCCTATGGGCCTGTAAGCTTGGATGGCCGGGGTCCACACTAAGCCTCTGGATCGTGTCCATGACCTGGTTCTTGAGTTCCGCCGGGCAGCGATCCAGGATAGCTGTAAATTCGTCGGATAGCTGCAGTTCAAACAAGGGCCGTCCTCCGCCGGGATAAAAATTGGAGCAGGCGATAGCAATGGCCGGAGGTAAATAAACTGCTGCAGCGATGTGAGTAGAAATGTGTGTCTTCCTGCAATACTGTGAATTATTTGTTGCCTGGTACTATTTTACCTTTAAATGGCTGAATGGACAAGCCTGGAAGGAGATGACCATGTGATCCTTCGCTTCGCCCGGGATGACAAAAGGGGTGCTCAGGGGCTTGGCAATTGGGAGGTTCTGGGTTATGCTTGGAACAAGCAGGCTCCGGGTAGTTGAGATGACTATAGAACTGCCTGGCTGTTAAAAAAGAGGAAAAGATGGGTTTGGATTTGGGGAGCACAGAGAATTGGACTTGGGAACACGGGAGAGGTGCCCCATGAATAAGGGGATCGAGATTAATGAGCGCTTTGCCGAGGCGCTGCACTTGATGGAGGCGACCGGGCAAAATGTCTTTGTTACCGGGCGGGCCGGTACCGGGAAGTCGACCCTTCTGGACTACTTCCGCACCATCACGCGTAAAAATGTTGTGGTACTGGCCCCAACCGGGGTAGCCGCAGTGAATGTCTCCGGCCAGACCATTCACTCTTTTTTTGGTTTCAGACCGGATGTAACGGTGGAAAAGGTGAGGAAGGGAGCCAAAAAGAAGGCCTCGCCTATCTATAAAAACCTCGACACTATTGTCATTGACGAGATATCCATGGTCCGCTCCGATCTCCTGGACTGTGTGCACGAGTTTTTAACGGTAAATGGCAAAACCCCCGGTGCTCCCTTCGGCGGCATCCAGATGATCTTCATCGGCGACCTGTATCAGATCCCGCCGGTGGTCACCGGCCAGGAACGGGAAATTTTTAGGCACTATTATGACAGCGAGTATTTTTTCGATGCCAAGGTTTTTCAGGATCTGGAGATCGCCTTCGTGGAGCTGGAGAAAATCTATCGCCAAACCGACCAGGATTTTATCGAGCTTTTAAACAAGATTCGCAATAAAACCGTCAGCGAGGAAGATATCGAGGCGATTAACCGCCGGCTCACCGGGGATAACCAGGAGCTGCCTGGAGATGTTATTCATTTAACCACCACCAATGCCATGGCCGAAGAGATAAACCAGGCTGAACTGGACAAGCTGCCGGGCAATAGTCATGTATTCACCGCCGATATCAGCGGCGAGGTGGAGAAGAAATATTATCCCGCCGAAGAGCTGCTGCAGTTAAAGGAAGGCGCACAGGTGATGCTGCTGAATAATGACGCGGAAGGGCGGTGGATTAACGGGACTATCGGCGTGGTAAGCAAGATTGGAAAGGACGGCCTGGAGGTCAAGCTGCGCGACGGCGATACTGAACAAGTAAATCCGTTTAAATGGAGTATTAACCGCTATTACTGGGACCAGGAGGCGGGTGCTGTCGCTTCGGAGACGATGGGATCTTTCAAGCAGTATCCCTTGAAGCTGGCCTGGGCCATCACCATACATAAAAGCCAGGGAAAGACCTTCGACCGGGTGGTCATCGACCTGGGACGGGGCGCATTTGCCTCCGGGCAGCTTTACGTGGCCCTGTCCCGCTGCCGGAGCCTGCAGGGGGTTTACTTAAAAAGAAAGATCCGCGCAGCGGATGTGCGCATTGACTTCAGAATAGTAAGATTCATCACCAGCTTCCAGTACCGGCTTGCGGCAGAGAAGATGCCCATCGAGGAGAAGGTCAGGCTGATTCAGGAAGCGATCGAAAATGAATCTGCCCTGGAGATTACCTACCTGAAGTCTAAAGATGAAAAATCGCGGCGCGTGGTCAGCCCCCGGTGTGTGAAGGACATGGAATACATGGGCAAGAGCTTCCTCGGCATGGAGGCCTATTGCCACAGCAGAAAGGCTTTGCGAAACTTCCGGGTGGATCGGATTTTGGAATTAAAATCTTTCTCTCCCTAACCAGCCCCATTTGGCCGCCTCTTCTTTCACCAAATATGCGCTGCAGAAAACATGTGGTTTAAAGCGCTAAAGGCTTTCGTTTAAATTTACAATATTATTTGCAACACCGTACAACTTGTGCTACTATTTTATGAAATATTAGCAAGGAGGGCTGAAGCGCCTGGATGTCTATAAAATTGAAGGGAGGAAACTTATATCAAGGCCATCAACACCCAGAAGGTGATTTACAGCTTTAGACCAGAAATGGCTTGCGTGGATAAGGTTAAGCCTGGGGACACTTTTAAAGTGAAGACCAATGATTGTTTTTTTGGTCAAATAACAAGTGAAGCTCAGGATATTCATGCTATCGATATGTCCAAGGTCAACCCGGCCACGGGGCCTATTTATGTTGAAGGGGCAGAGCAGGGTGATTTACTGAAAGTCGAAGTGCTGGACATAGAAGTAGATTCTCAAGGGGTCGCATGCATTTTACCCGGAGAAGGGCTTTTGGAAAACAGGGTTGCAAAGCCTCATATCCGTGTAATGCCGGTCAAGGATGGCCGGGTACAATTTGGCGATCTATTAATACCGATAAAGCCAATGATTGGGGTAATCGGGTTAGCGCCGTCCCATGCAGAGGGAGAATGGCCCACAGACACTCCCTGGAAGCACGGCGGGAATATGGATACAACTGATATAGCCAAGGGCTCCGCCCTGTTTTTACCGGTAAGTCAAAGGGGCGCACTTCTGGCGCTTGGTGATTGCCATGCATTGATGGGCGATGGAGAAGTTGGAGTCTCGGGATGTGAAATAGCCGCCGAGGTCACTTTGAGGGTAGATTTAATCAAGGGAAAAGCCGCCTCCTGGCCTCTATTGGAAACCGGCGATTATACAATGGTCATAGCTTCCGGAGACACCCTGGAGGAAGCCACATTCAATGCTGTTGACGAGACGGTTAAATATTTGCAGAAGGCCCTGGCGTTATCATGGGAGGATGCATATATCCTCTCCAGTCTCGTGGTAGATATAAAAATAAATCAAGTGGTTAACCCCAAGAAAACCGTTCGGGCGGCTATCCCCAAATCACTGATCAAAACGGATTTAATTATTAATTCAATCTAAAAGCAGATGAACTTGGAAAAGGAATATTGTTCAAATTAGCAGCACCTTTTTTAAATATTACTGAGGTAATATGATGGAGGCAAAACTATCATTTGGCAAGTCGCTATTGATAATAGCGATCCTGTTAATTTGTATTTTTGTTGGTGTTATTCTCTGGGGCCTTGATCCGCATATACCCATTATAATAGCAACAGCCATTGCCGCCGTTATCGCCATAT
>JAAZHP010000023.1 GCA_012510625.1 Bacillota bacterium | reverse complement strand
GCGAATATACAGATCATGAAACAGGGGAAAGCAAAACGATCTTTATGGTTATTTCTCTTCGCCGTTGCGCTAATCCTCTTAATCGCAGCGGTGCTGCTCCGGATGCCGGAAATATCTTTATGGATCCCGGGACATCATTTTAATGAACCCTCGCCGGTAGAAAAAATCCCTCCTGCAGAACGCACCGTTTACGATCTCATTCTTCTGGGAGCGAGAAAAGAGGTCCAAAAAAAGACTCGCTACGACGCCGCTTACCGGGTTATCAGCTATCCGGGGGGCGATGTCGATCCGTCAGTGGGCGCCTGCACAGATGTGATCATCCGGGCGCTGCGTGCGGCAGGCTTTGATCTGCAGCAGCTAATTCATGAAGATATGTGTACCAATTTTGATCTTTACCCGCAGCTCTGGGGCCTGGAATGCCCCGACCCGAATATTGATCACCGGCGAACTCAAAACCAGATGTTCTATTTTGAACGCTTCGGAGAGAAGTTAACCCTGGAAGTTACAGAAGCGGATCTGGCCCAATGGAGGCATGGTGATTTTGTTTACTGGCGTTTCCCCAACGGGCAGCAGCACACCGGGGTAATCTCAGACCGGATCAATGAACGCGGCATTCCCCTGGTGATCCATAACAGCGGCATCGCCCGTGAAGAAGACTGCCTGCTGCGCTGGGAAATTATCGGACATTACCGTTTTCCAAAAGAGCAGTAGGCAGCGGTTACAGCAGGGCTCACTGCTTTTCACTAAAAGCCGCTTTCAACTTTGCCGAACGCCCGGAGATCTCTTCCAGGACACAGGGATTCTTCAGCCTGATATAGGTCCCCTTCATGCCCAGCGATCTTGACTCAATGATCCCGGCGCTTTCAAATTTCCGCAGCGCATTCACAATAACAGAGCGGGTAATACCGAGGTTGTCGGCAATTTTACTGGCTACGACTATATTTTCATTCTCGTTAAGCTTTTTAAAAATCTCTTCAATCGCTTCCACTTCCGAAAAAGACAGACTTTCAAAGGCCACCCCGGCCATGGTTCTGTACCACTTGTCTTGTTCAAATTTCGCTGCTTCAAGGCGCATTAAAATCATTGCGGCAATCGCCGCCCCAATCTCAGCCAGGATGAGATCATCATCTTCAAAGGGTTTTTGATGCCGGTGCACAAGGAGGAAACCCGGCTGTTCCGCCACACTGTAAAGGGGAAGCAAGAGGATGTAAATATCCCCGTGGGGGCAGGCGGCTTTTTCTTTTCCGTCCAGGGGGCATGCTGAAATCTGGTAAGTTTCGTTAATACGCGGTTTGCCGCTCTTTAACAGGGATTTTACTTTATAATAACCGGGCAAGACGGCTTTTGCCGCCAAATATTCCTTCAGTTTCCGGCAGCTAATCCTTTGTTTTGAAGGGTCGCCAAGCAACCTGCCATTTTCATCGATTAGAAAAACGCTGCCGCCAATTATTTCGGCAAGAGCGCCGGCGGCAAAATTAATATCTGGGCCCTGTTCGGTGGAATGCAGGATGATCTGGTTTGCCATTCTAACCCTTTCCAAAAGAGATTTTTCTAACATTTCCTAATCACCCCCTTGTTTAATTTATATTACACAATATTGTATATGTCAATAATATTCAAACACATGTAGGTATAATCATTCCCTATCTTTCATTATTCAGGGGAATACATTGATTCTCTTTTCTGAGGGGTTTTTACTTGCAGCTAACCGTTCTTCATCATACTATAAACCGGTAATAAAGATCCCGGCTACTATCCCAAAGAGAAGCCCCACTGTTGCCGAATGGCCCCGCGACAGGTTATGCGCATCGGGAATGAGTTCATCACAGGTCACGTAGAGCATGGCCCCTCCGGCAAAACCAAGCGAAAGGCTGAGAATAAGCGGAGAGACTCGGCCGAGCAATGCTCCGAGAAATGCGCCCAGCCCCATGGGCAAGCCGGCCAGCGCCGCGGCCAGGATAATTTTTGCCTTGCCGCTTCCGCTGCGATCCATGGCCACCGCCATGGCCAGCCCTTCGGGCAAATTATGAATTCCAATAATCAAGGCCAGTCCCAAACCCAGCGATTCGCTGGATACATAACCGGCCCCGATGGCCAGCCCTTCGGGGACATTATGCAGGGCAATGCCGATGCCCAGCAGAATTCCCATTTTTCGAAAACGGCCTTCCACGCATTCCTCGGAATAATGATGGTGATGCGGCAATGTGCTGTCCAACAACAGAAAAATGGCAATACCGCCAATCAAGCCGGTTATGCCATAGAAAAAACCGCCCTGGCTGATCGCCTCGGGGATAAGTTCCATGAAGGTGACATCGAGCATTATGCCGGCAGCAAAACCAAGGAAAAAGCTGAGAAAGAGTGGCGACGGATTTTTCGTGAAAAAAGTGATTAAACCTCCGCTGCCGGTCCCAGCAATACCCGCCAGCAAACCGATCGCAGTGATCTGGATGACATATGACAGGTCCACGCCAATTCTCCAATCACATAAATTATTCTTCCGTTGATGCTTGCCGCCGCTTCATCCTGAAGGATAATTCCACCCGGCGGTAAATCTCCTTCAAGGGAATGCCTGTTCGCCGGGCAATGGCGCTGCAGTCTTCATATTCAACGGCATACTGAAGCGGCCCCTCGCCGCCGGCTTCATCCGGCACCAGCTTGACCCGCACGGGACCCCATTCAGTTTCCACAATTTCCGTGTTTCGCCGCCGGAAAAATTTTTGTGCACCCCAGACCCGCAAACCCATGGTGGAAGTTTCATAGAATACAGTCTCCACCAGCCGGTTAAGGCGCTGCGGCGGCGCCAGCACGGTCAATTTCACCGCCGGGCGGTTCTTTTTCATCTGGACGGGCGTATAATAAACGTCCCAGGCACCCTCCGCAAAAAGACGCTCCATCAGGTAGCCGTATATTTCCGGATTGAGATCATCAATATTCGCCTCGATTACCTGTAGCGGTTCCTGCTCAAACAGGGAAGAGGAAGCGCTGCTGCCGGTAAAGATACGCAGGTAATTGGCATAGCCGGGATCCAGCTTCCCGGAACCGTAGCCTACAGCCTCAAGCTCAATTGACGGCGGCGGCCCGAAAGCGGCAGCCAGGGTGGTAACAATGGCCGCTCCAGTAGGGGTAACCAGCTCGTGGCGAGTCTCCCGGCCGTAGACGGGGACGCGCCGCCTCTGGAGCAGCTGCATAACCGCCGGCGCCGGCAAGGGCAGAAGGCCATGGGCAGACCTGACCGTGCCGCCGCCTATGGGCAGAGGAGAGCAGTACAGCCGCCCGATCCGCAGCAGGTGGAGGCCGCCTGCGCAGCCGACGATATCAACTATGGCATCTACAGCGCCGACCTCGTGAAAATGAACCTCGTCAATGGATACGCCATGCACTTCTGCCTCGGCGGCGGCCAGGTTTTCGAAAACGGCGGCGCTATTTTCCTTGACCGGCGCGGGAAGATCGCTTTGCCGGATCATTTCTTTGATTTCGGGCAGGTGGCGCTGCCGGGGGGAGTCATGCTCGATAACAACCTGCACATCGGTGCCGGCCAGCCCGTAGCGGGAAACTTTTTTTGCTTCCAGGCGGTATCCGGACAGTTTCAGGCCGGAGAGCAGCTCCTGCAGCCGCCGCAATTCCAGGCCGCAATCGATCAGCGCGCCCAAGATCATATCGCCGCTAATCCCGCTGAAACAGTCGAAATAGGCAACCTTGTCTCCGCACAGGGCTCCGCTCAATCCGCGCCGCCCCCTTCTCCGGAACGATTGATTAGCGCCGCCATGTAACCTGCCCCAAAGCCGTTGTCAATATTAACCACGGCGACCCCGGGCGCGCAGCTGTTCAGCATGGCCAGGAGAGGGGCCAGACCTTTAAAATTGGCCCCGTAGCCTACGCTGCTAGGCACGGCAATAACAGGGCAGGCGGCCAGGCCGCCGACAACGCTGGGCAGCGCGCCCTCCATTCCGGCAACAACAACCAGGGCTCGCGCCTGAAGCAGCAGATCCATACTGTCAAAGAGGCGGTGCAGTCCGGCTACCCCCACATCATAGAGACGGACTACCCGGCAGCCCATCAGCTCAGCAGTTAAAGCGGCCTCCTCAGCGACAGGCAGATCGGCCGTTCCGGCAGTGACCACGCCGACGCAGCCTTTCGGCGCCGCCGTCTCTGCAGCCCGGATGACCACGGCGCGTGCTTCGCGGTGATACTCCACCCGGGGGAACTCGCGGCGCAGAGCCTCGAACACAGGAGGTTCAGCGCGGGTGACCAGCACGGGTACATCTGTATTAAAAAGGCGGCGCGCAATCTCGACAATTTGGGTTAGAGTTTTTCCGGGGCTGTAAATCACCTCGGGAAAGCCTTTCTGGAGAAGCCGCCGGTGATCCACCCTGGCGTAGCCGAGATCCTCGTACGGCAAGGCGCGCAGCTTCTGCAGCGCCTGCTCCACGCTAAGCCGGCCCTCGCGAACCTGCTCCAAGAGCTTCCGGTAACTGTCCTGCACTATCGCACCGCTCCTTTAGACGCTTGATCATAGCTTTATCATTATTGCACATTATACCACAAACCCCAGCATTCACCTGTGGATTCAAAGTGGGACAAACAGGTACGTCCCCAGTGTCCCACATTTATGTCAACCTGAGCGAGGCGAAGGAGCTCCAAACCCAGTTGCCTTGTAGGAGCAAACCCTTCTTATAAACATGATTTGAACCTCTTTTCAGAATATAAAAGGAAATGCCCCGGTTGTAAGTGAATTAAGTCTTTGCGAAAGGGGAGATGGAAATGATTATTATGGAGTACGGCGGGAAGAAGCCTCAAATCGGCAAAAATGTTTTTATTGCGCCCGGTGCGGCTATTATTGGCGATGTGATCGTAGAAGAGGGAGCCAGCATCTGGTTTGGCGCGGTGATCCGCGGCGATTTCGGGCGGATCTATATCGGCAGCGGCAGCAGCATCCAGGATAATTGCGTAATCCACGTCATGCCCGACTGCGAAACGGTAATCGGAGAAAATGTCACTGTCGCTCATGGCGCCGTGCTGCACGGCTGCCGGATCGGCCGGGGCGCAATTATCGGAATGAGAGCCGTGGTGCAGGATTTCTGTGAGATTGGGGAGGAGGCCATGATCGCCGCCGGAAGCGTAGTTACCGACCGCACGATTATCCCGGCACGCCATCTGGCTGCAGGTGTGCCGGCCCGGGTAAAAAAGGAAATTGCAGGAACCTCCCTCATGTGGGTGTCGAGCAGCGCCGCCTCCTACCGGAAACTGGCCCAGAGTTACCTGCAGCAGGGAATGGGAAAGCCCCATCCCGGTTCTGTCTAGCGTAAAGTATGTTTATAAATCTCCACTCTTTTATGTTCTACAAGTAGGGCGTTGCTTTTAGGGCAAAAAACGGCTTAGAAAAGAATCACTGCGTCAGCGGCCACGGCGCGCCCGTCGGGGCAGATGACCAGGGGGTTGATCTCCATTTCGCGGTAACTCCCCTTGAGCGCGGCAGCAAAATGGGAGAAACGGGATACCGCCTCCGCCAGGGAGGAAGTATCCACCGGCGGCGCTCCCCGGTGCCCCTTCAGCAGGGGAGCGCTTTTTAGCTCGCCGATCATCTCCAGAACCTGCTCCGGATCGAGCGGCGCCGGGCGCATGGCCAGATCGCGAAAGATCTCCACGTGAATGCCGCCAAACCCAAGCAGCAGCAGCGGACCGAAAAGGGGATCGTTTTTTGCCCCGGCAATCATTTCCAGGCGAACGGGCAGCATCTCTTCCACCAGCCAGCCCGCCGCCTCAATCCCCGGCGCCCTGCAGGCCAGCTCCCGCCGCATCTCTTCCCAGGCTTCGCGCAGCATCCCGTCATCCCTTAATCCCAACTTGATGGCACCGGCCTCCGTTTTATGGATAATTTCCGCTGAAACGGCTTTCAGCACCACCGGGTAGCCAATCCTTCCGGCAGCCGCAACAGCCTGCTCAAGCGAACCGGCCAGCTCGCCGCGAGGCACGGCAATGCCCAGGTTGGCCAGGATCTGCTTCGCCTCCGGCTCGGTAACCTTCAGTTCTCCGCGCGCAGACATTTTTGACTGCAGGATTTCCGCCTGCAGGCGGGCCTCCGGTACAGAAAGTGCAGTTTTCTTTCGCTTCATGCGCTCTTGTTGAAAGAGAGCGTAGCGCCACGTTGCGGCGGCGGCCTCAACCCCGTCTTTGAGTTCGTTGAAGAAGGGAATTCCGCTCTCGCAGATAATCTCTTTGGCTTCGCGGATGCAGCCGGGCCAGATCACAAAGAAAGGCTTCTCCGTCTGCTGGAAAAGCTGGGCCATCATTTCTCCCGCCTCGATTCCGGAAGCGCGCCAGAGGGCGGTGGTAAAGATAAAGAGATCCACCCCGGGATCAGCCAGGACTGTTTCTATGATCGCGCGGACCTCCGGCAGCCGCGTCAGCATCGCTGCTGTTGGGTCAAGGGGATTGCCCACTGTGGCAATGGAGGGAATGAGCTTTTTCAGTTCGCGGACTGTCTCTGGAGAAAAGCGGGCCATCTCCAGCCCCGCCGCGGCACAGAGATCGGCAGCCAGGACGCCCATGCCCCCGGAGAGCGACAGGACGGCGGCGCGATTCCCGCGGGGAAGGCGGCCGGGAGCGAAAGCCTTGAACAGTGAGAGCATCTCAGTGAGAGTTTCCGCCTCCAGGACCCCCTCCTGGCGGAAAAAGGCCCTGTAAGCTTCCCGGGATCCGGCCATGGCCCCGGTGTGTGAACGGATCGCCGCCACCGCCTCAGGCGAGGCGCCTGCCTTGAGAAGAATCACCGGTTTACCCGCCTCCGCCGCCGCCCGGCAGGCGAGGCGAAGTCTCTCCCCGCTTTTGACCCCCTCCAGGTAGCCTCCGATAACCCTGACCCGGGGCTCGTGAACCAGGAAATTAATAGCCGCCGCAAAATCAAGGTTAACCTCGTTGCCGGTGCTGATCATATAGGAAAAGCCGAACTTCTCCAGATCGGCCAGGAAAATAGCCAGGATGCCCAGGCCGCCGCTCTGCACGACCAGGGCCGCGGGTCCGGAGCGCAACGCGCCGCCATCGACCACGAAGGAAAATGAGGCTACGGCCGGCTGTAGTGTATTGATGAAGCCGATGCAGTTGGGCCCGAGGATGGTCAGCTTATGCTCCGCCGCCAGTGCGGCCAGCTCTTCCTGCAGGGCCGCACCCGCCTTGCCGGTCTCAGAAAAACCGCCGCTGATCACCACCAGCTTGTTCATCTGCAGGGCGGCGCACTGTCTGACTACGGCCGGGACGGCCGGCGCCTCCACTGCGATAATCACCAGATCCGGCCTTTCATTGAGCTCGGCCAGGCTGCCGCAGGCGGGAAGGCCTTGTATCTCCTTCCGCTTTGGGTTAATGGGGTAAATTCGACCGGGATAGCGGTAATCTTTTAGCAGCTGCACCACCCTGCCGCCGGGCTTGGCCGGATCGGCGGAGGCGCCGACCACGGCAATCCCCTGCGGCCAGAAAAAGCTCCTCAGTTTGCCGGCTTCTTTCTCTATATTGCCATCCAATGTCCCTGCTCCTCTTTTTTTGTTAGAAAATTTCGCCGGAAAGCGCCTTAATCCTTTTTCCGCTGGAAGCGCAGGAGCTTAACGCGATTCGGGTGGAGACCACAGGGGGCTTTCCAGGAAAGCGCTGCGGAATTTTTGCCGCAGATCGGGATAGCGGGAGGACAACTCTTCCACCAGCGCGGCCATCTCCTGCCGCTTTGTTTTGCCGCTTGCCGGGCAGGGGTTTTCGATCACGGGGATATTTTCTCGGCGGGCCAGGGAGGAAAGGGTCCGCCCGGGGATCTGGATCAACGGCCGGATCAGGTAAAGGCCGGTGCGGTCAAGAAAAGTATGCGGCTTGAAGGTGTCAAAATTCCCGGTATAGACCAGGTTGAGCAGAAAAGTTTCGATGGCATCGTCAAGGTGGTGGCCCAGGGCCACTTTGTTGGCGCCCAATTTCAGGGCGGCCTGGTGGAGCGCGCCGCGGCGCATTTTGGCGCAGAGAGCGCAGGGATTCTTCTCCTGCCGCCGCTCAAAAACAACTCTGGCAATAACTGTTTTCTCAACAAAGAGGGGCACCTGCAAGTTTTTCGCATATTGGACCAGGGGCGCTATATCCGCCGGCCAGCCCAGGTCCACGTAAACGGCCTGGAGGGTAAAGGAGTAAGGAGCGTGCCGCCGGAAAAGATCCAG
>JAAZHP010000208.1 GCA_012510625.1 Bacillota bacterium | reverse complement strand
GCATTGGCATGAGCGGCGATCACTTTTCCAATAAAGAGGGTGTGACTGGGCAGATCTATTGTATGCTCGACAACACATTCCAGGTTTATGGGACACTCCTTGATCAGGGGGGCATATTCAAGAAGCCCCTTAACCGGGGTCAATCCAAAATGCTTGAATTTATCAACATCCCGGCCGCTGACGGTGCCGCATCCGTCAGCCAGGTCAACCTGGCCGGCGGCAGCTATATTTATTACAAATTCTTTGGTCTCCATGATCATCCCGTGCGAAAAGCGCGAGGGGCGGATCGAGATGGAAACCATCGGCGGCGCGGAATTAACCACTCCGGCCCAGGCCAGGGTGATGATGTTGTACTCATTTCCGGAGCGGCCGCAAGAGATTAACGCTGCAGGGATCGGGCCCAAGAGCAGTTGAGGCGAGAGACTCCGCTTGTTCATTTTGCTTACCTCCTCATTTAAGCTTGGGGTCCTAAATTTGGGTTAAAACACTTCACCCGTCCGCCGGAACGGCGGATGAAAGGATTTCCGTTCATATCCACCAGCGGCCTGGGGGGATCTCTTCTCTGCGTTACCAGCGAGACAATGATCATTAGCCCGATGGAGACGGCAAATGCCGGGATTGAACCCATATAGACGGCGTCCCAGATAGCCCAGTCCATGTATACAGCGCCCTCTTCGATCACACCTGTATTGGCCGCCATGGTGGCATGCCTCATAAAAAAAAGCACCGCGGCAACCCATGAAAGCAGGCCGCCGGCCAAAGCGGCGACAGCCCCGCTCTGGTTGCATTTCTTCCAGAAGAAACCGGCAGCATAGGGCGCAAACAGCCCTACCAGGATCAGCGACCAGGTGATTACAGCCAGCATATAAATGGTCTGGGCGTACAAGGCAATCAGAAGAGAAAGCGCGGCGATAACAGGAATACACAGCCGCGTAACCTTAAGGGTCAATCCTGAACCGGCGCCGGGTTTGAGATAATGCAAGACATTATGGCCGAGAACTGATGAAGCGGCCAGCAAGGCGCTGTCCGCGCTGGACATTATGGCCGCTACCAGGGCCACGGCAAAGAGGATTGTCCCGGCCGGAGGCAGATAATTTATCGCCAGGTAGGGCAGGATCATCTCGGTCTCGGCGATGGCCAGGTGCGGGTTTAGTTCGTACATCAGTGTGCCGAGCAGGACCGGCATCATGCCCACCACGAGATAAAGGAGCGCGGCAATAAGAGCGCTGTAAGAAGCCATCTTCTCGTTCCTGGCCGCCAGCAGGCGCTGGGCCAAATCTTGGGACGGAATATCTCCAAGGCCTGTTGAAAGCCAGGCCGCCAGGTAGTAAAGCCAGCCCGGCAGGCCAAAATAGCCCAGGTAGCCGTGTTCTCTTGTGGGGAAAAAGGCCATTGCCGGAACCCCGGATTGGCTCCCTGCATTGTTGAACAGATAACTCCAGCCTCCCAGCTGCCGGACCAGGGTGAAGAGCAGTACAGCCGCTCCGGCTGTGATTAAACCCGCCTGTAAAAAATCCGTTACTGCAACCGACCACATCCCTCCCTGCCAGGTATAAACAATCAGGACCAGGCAGGATATGGCGATTCCCCAGAGCAGGGGTATCCCGGCAAATATCTGTAAAACAACGCCGGAAGCGACGAGCTGCCCCCCGATCCAGCCGATTTCTGCGATCACCTGCACCAGCGCCGCCAGCAGCCCCATCTTTTTTCCATAGCGCAGGTCAAAAAAATCGATAATCGTAAGATAGCCGCCCCGGCGCATCAAGCGGCCAAAAATTAAGGCGGTCAAAAGAAGCGACAGCGTTGAGCCCCAGGGATCAAAAATGACACCCTGGTTGCCAAAGAGGTAAGACTGCGCCGCGGCTCCCATGAGAGTGCCGCCGCAAAACCAGGTCGCAAAAATGGTTCCGGCGGTTAGGAACAGTGGAAGGCGCCTGCCGGCTATAATAAAGTCAACGGAATTCTTTATTTGCTTGCGGCTCCACCAGCCCACTGCGAGCATCAGCAGCATGTAGACGGCCAGCCCCGCTATGGCCAGGTGAGCATATTGGAAAGAACCCTCTCCCAACGACTGCAACCTCCCAAATTATGAATAGATATTCTTATCTCTTTCCAGGACCGCATCTTTTGTATTTTAGCATATAATCGGCCCTTTCGAGGAAACTGCAAAAAAAATAGAGTAATTTATTGCTAAATTACTCTATTTCTCTCAAGCGAAACAAGCGGTATTATTTGGGGAAGGCTTTTGATTTTTTCGCCAGATGCTCAAGCAGGTACGGATTGAGCACCTTGATATAGGTGCCTTTCATCCCCAGGGAGCGGGACTCGATTACCCCGGCGCTCTCAAATTTGCGCAGCGCATTGACAATCACCGAGCGGGTGATGCCCAGTTGATCGGCAATTTTGCTGGCTACCAGGAGTCCCTCGTCTCCGCCAAGCTCTTCAAAGATATGTTCAACCGCTTCCAGCTCGGAGTAGGATAGAGTGGCTATGGCCAGCTGGACAACGGCCTTGTTGCGCGCTTCCTCTTCAATCTTTTCCGCTTTCGACCGCAGAATTTCCATGCCCACTACGGTGGCGCCCGTCTCCGCAAGGACAAGGTCTTCAGCGTTGAAGAGATCGTTGAAGCGGGCCAGGACCAGGGTGCCAAGGCGCTTTCCTCCGCCCACAATGGGAATCACGGAGATGATCTTGTCTGTAAAGAGGCAGCGTTCTGCATCAAGGAATACGCAGTCATTCGATTTCTGGCGCAGGTTTACCCGCGATTCCTCGGCCCGGAGCAGAAACTCATTGTAATCTTCGGGGAAACGCCCCCCCTTCAAGACATTGTTGACCATCATTTCGCACTCGAATTCATCCACGAGCGCGTAGCCCAGGATCTCGCCCTGGCGGTCAGCAATGTAGGTGTTTGCATGGATCACATTTTTCAGAACTTCGGCAACTTCACCAAAATCAACGTGCTGACCTGCTGTTTTCTGTAGAATTTTGTTGATGCGACGGGTCTTCTCAAGCAGGGGAGAAGAAATCACATCTTTCACCTACCTTCCTTGCATTTTTAGAGGATATATTTACTTAAGTCTTTATTTTTAACAATTTTAAGTATTTTATTCCTCACATACCCCCGATCGATAATTATTTCTTTGGTGTCGACGTCTGGAAGATTAAATGAGATCTCTTCCAGGACTTTCTCCATTATAGTGTGCAGCCTGCGGGCGCCGATGTTTTCCATTTCCTGGTTAAGTTCGCAGGCTACCCGGGCGATCTCTTCAATCGAATCCGGGGTGAAAGTGATCCTCACCCCCTCGGTTTCCATAAGAGCGGTATACTGTTTCAATAAGGCATTGCTCGGTTCTGTAAGGATTCTTTTAAAATCCTCTTCAGATAGACTTTGCAGTTCTACCCTGATGGGGAAGCGTCCTTGCAGCTCCGGAATCAAATCTGACGGCTTGCTCATATGAAAGGCTCCGGCGGCGATAAAAAGTATATGATCGGTCTTTACCGGGCCGTACTTGGTCATCACCGTTGACCCTTCGACTATGGGAAGAATATCCCGCTGCACACCCTCCCGGGATACATCCGGACCGGCCGTATATCCTTCTTTCCCGGCAATCTTGTCAATCTCATCGATGAAGATAATCCCAAGCTGTTCGGCTTTCCCTATAGCCTCGGAAATGACTGCATCCATATCAATAAGCTTCTGAGCCTCCTCTTGCTTCAATATTATCCGGGCTTCGGCCACTGTCACCTTCCTTTTGATTTTTCGCGAAGGGATCATGTTTCCCAGAATATCCTGCAGGTTTACTCCCATTTCCTCCATTCCCTGCCCGGTAAATATTTCGAGCACGGGCGGCCGCCGGTCCTCGATCTCTACTTCCACCAGTTTCTCTTCCAGTTCGCCCCTTTTCAGCTTTTCCAAGACCAGCTTCTGCTGCTCTTTCGCCTGGTGCAGGCGCTCCTGGAAATCGGCATCCTCAACATTTGCCTCTTCGGAAGAAAGAGATGTGGAGGAAAACAAAAATCCCAAGGGATTAACCTGGCGGCGCTTTTTCCGGGGGAGTGGAGCAAGCAGTTCCACCAGCCTCTCTTCAGCCGCCCGGGCCGCTTTTCCCTCCACTTTC
>JAAZHP010000207.1 GCA_012510625.1 Bacillota bacterium | reverse complement strand
GCAAAAACTAAAAAAAATAATGACAAAACAACCTGAATGCTTTATAATTAACTTAACTTGAGGTAATTTTTCACCTGGTTAAGCAAATCTTTCCCGGAAAGGGGGTCTGCTGCTCCAGGGAAAAGCTTGTTTAAGATCAACCTTGCTGTAGCCTGAAAAATTAAAGTTTTGAAAAGGAGGATTTTATCAGATGGCAAGTTTGCAGGAGATAACCGCCAAGCTGCGCACAAAAATGGAGAGCGTAGATCCTTCCAAGATTAAAGGGATGAATGCGGTATACCAGTTTGACCTTTCCGGAGACAACGGCGGAGTCTTCCATGTTAAGGTGGCCGACGACACTGCCGAACTGATTGAAGGAGCTTCCGACAACGCCAATATTACCATCACCATGGCCGCCGATGATTTTGACAGCCTCCTTGATGGAAAGCTGAACGCAACTTCCGCTTTCATGGCCGGCAAGCTGAAGGTTAAAGGCGACATGTCCCTGGCAATGAAGCTGCAGAGCCTGCTTGGCTAAAAATCCTCATGAGCGGGCAGCAGATGTTCAGCCTTGCAGGGAAGGTAGCCCTGGTCACCGGCGCTTCCCGCGGCATTGGCCGGGCTGATGCCCTTGCGCTGGCCCGGGCAGGAGCGGATGTTGTGATCACGGATATCCTCCTGGAAAGCGACGCCGATGAAAAGGTGCTTGAAACCACTGTCGCGGGGCAGCTTTTAAGAGACCGGGGCGTGGTTTACGCCGAGCAGACCGCTGAGGAGATCCGGCAGCTCGGACGCCGTGCCGCCGTTTTTAAAATGGATGTCACGGACCGGGAGCAGGTGGCCCGGGTTGTCACCGGTGTGGTGAAAGAGTTCGGCCGGATTGACATCCTGGTGAACAATGCTGCCATGCTGGATCATGTCGCCACCATTGAAAATCAGAATGACAAACTCTGGGAACGCGACCTGCGTATTAACCTGACCGGCGCCTACAATTGTGCCAAGGCGGTCTGGCCCCACATGAAAGAACAGCACTGGGGGCGTATCATCAACATGTCTTCGGTAGCCGGAACTATGGGCGGCTTCGGCCAGGCCAGTTACTCTTCTACCAAAGCGGGTGTGATCGGCCTGACCAGAAGCCTGGCCCTGGAGGGAGCCCGCTACCAGATTACCAGCAATGCCATTGTCCCGGGAATTATCGGCACCGAGGCCTGGAAAATGGGCAATCCCAAGATGAATGAGCGGATGATCGCCCGGACCGCCTTCCGCCGCCCGGGCGAGCCCGAGGATATAGCGCACGCCGTGGTCTTTTTAGCTTCAGAAGAAGCCAAATACATAACCGGAATTGAACTTTACGTTGCCGGAGGCATCAACCTCTTTACCTTCTAAAAGCTAAAAGATTGGAGTTAATGGAAAGGGTCCCCCAAAAGAGGGGACCCTTTTCCTTTCGGTTACCGTTCAGGAGCGATTTCGCTAGGGCAAAACCTCAATCCTCACAGTGCCTACACCGTAAGGCTCCAGGCCGATCTCTAGTGCGGCGGCCCGGGAGAGATCTATAATGCGCCCGGCGACATAAGGCCCGCGGTCATTTATCCGGACGAGCACACTTTTGCCGGTTTTCAAAAAAGTTACCCGGACCCTGGTCCCAAAGGGCAGGGTGCGGTGAGCCGCCGTAAAGGCGTTCTGGTCAAAGCGCTCCCCGCTGGCCGTAAGTGCTCCGTGCAGGCCGTCCCCACCTCCATACCAGGAAGCGAGGCCCTGAAGCACCTCAACAGGGCGCTCTCCACGCGAAGGCAGCGCTTCCGCCGGGCGCTTTTCGGGAGGCTGCGGCGGCGTGAAAAATAGCATCTCCTGCCGGTGCTCCGCCCGGCCCAGGGCGATATCCTTACGTTCCAGGAAGCTGTCGCAGCTTTCAATTTCGATATCTGGCGCTGCCCGGAAGCCCTGTTCCATGAACAGCCCGCTGGAAGCAGCCGCCAGGGCAAGCAGGCAAAGCCCCGCCCGCCCGCTTTTGCGGCTGGAAAAACCAAGGCCGATCATCACTCTTCCCCCTCTCCTGTTGTTTCTCTATCTATGCTCTATTCTATTATATGTATTCAGATATACCCGGATGCATGACTGCGATTATGGCTGTTCCGGCCAGAAAAGGCGGGTTATGTTGGCCTGGACCTGGCGGGCAAGAGAGTCGAGCTCCATATCGAGGGCCAGGGCCACCCGCTCATATGTGGCCCTGATGAAGGCGGGCTCATTGCGCTTCCCGCGGTGGGGGAGCGGCGAGAGGTAGGGGGCGTCGGTTTCCAGCAGCAGCCGGCCGGCGGGGATCTCTTTTAACAGGGCCCGCAGCTCATGCGAACGGGGATAGGTTACCGGACCGGCAATGGAGATATAGAAGCCGAGTTCTAAAAAAGCGTCCAGCTCCTTTGAAGAGCCGGAAAAGCAATGGGCGATCCCAGCCCGCGGCGGCCTGATCTCGCGCAGCACTTGCAGTGTCCGTGCATGGGCCGCCCGGCTGTGAATAATGACCGGCCTGTTTAGTTCGGCAGCCAGCTCGAGCTGCTCCCGGAAAACTTTTTCCTGGGTCGGGCGCGGCGAAAGGTCGCGGTAAAAATCAAGGCCCATCTCGCCCATCGCCAGCACCCGCCGGTTTGCCGCCAGATCGGCCAATTTTGACCGGTAGCGGGGAGAGACACCGGCGGCCGCATGCGGGTGAACCCCCACCGACGCCCACAACTGGGGGTAGCTTTCGCTCAGCTTGACCGCCGCTTCGGAGCTGGACTCGTCGGCGCCCACATTGATGATCATGCCCACCCCCGCCTCGCGGGCCCGGGCCAGCACCTGCTCCAGGTCGGCTTTATACTGGGGAAAGTTCAGGTGAGCATGCGAATCGATGAGTGGAGCCAATCTCAGCGCACCTTGCTCCCGGGGTCCAGCGGCCGGTCGAGTGTCGTCAGGGCCAGCCCTCCCCGGTCGTCCTCCGCCGCGAGGAGCATCCCCTCAGAGAGAATACCCCGCAGCTTCACCGGCTTCAGATTGGCCACAAAGAGGACCTGACGGCCGATGAGCTCTTCGGGGCGGTAATATTCGGCAATCCCGGCCACAACCCGGCGCCGTCCCTCCGTGCCGAGATCCACGGTCAGCTGCAGCAGCTTATCGGCGCCGGCCACGGCAGAGGCCTCCACAATGGTGACCGCCCGCAGATCGACCCTGGCAAACTGGTCTATGGTAATCAGGCCGGCCTCTTCTTCAGAGGCGGCATTCTTTTGCGGCCCCGCTTCTTTCTTTACCTTATGCGGGCGCTCTTTCTTTTCGGCAGCTTCCTCCCGGATTTGATCGCGATGTAGCTCCCGGCCCAGGTTCAAGCGGGGGAAGAGATCTTCCTCCCGGCGAACCAGGGTTCCGGGTTTAATCCTCCCCCACTGCTGCAGGCTGGCCCAATCCCGGGAAGCGGATTCCGCCTGCAGACCGAGCTGGCTCCAGATTTTATCCGGCGTGCGCGGCATAAAGGGCTCCAGCATGACCCCGATAAACCTGATGCTCTCCACCAGGTTATAGAGGACCGTCCCCAGCCGCTCCCTCTTGGCCGGGTCCCGGGCCAGCTCCCAGGGGCTGTTTTGATCGATATATTTATTGCTCCGCCGGACCAGGATCCAGAGGCCGGCAAGAGCTTCGTGGATCTTCAGCTCATCCATCCGCTTCTCCATCAGCGCAGGCGTCTGCAGCGCCAGCCCTTGCAGCTCGGCATCGCTTTCCTCCACCGGGGGAGACGGCTCCGGCAGGATCCCGTCGAAATAGCGCTCCACCATGGTCATGGTCCGGCTGACCAGGTTGCCCAGATCATTGGCCAGATCGGTATTAATCCGCTTGATCAGCGCCTCCAGGCTGTAAACACCGTCCTGGCCCATAGGGATCTCGCGCAGCAGGAAGTAGCGAACCGCATCGGAGCCGTAGCGCTTCGAGAGAACCATGGGATCGATCACATTGCCCTTTGACTTGGACATCTTACCTTCCTGCAGCAGGAGCCAGCCGTGCCCGAATACCGTTCGCGGCAGCGGCAAATCCAGGGCCATAAGAAATATGGGCCAGTAGATTGTATGAAAGCGCAGAATATCCTTGCCAATCAGCTGCACGTCGGCGGGCCAGAAACGAGCCATCTTCCCGCTTTCCGCTTCGCCGTAATCCAGAGCGGTGATATAGTTGCTCAACGCATCCAGCCAGACATAGATCACGTGTTTGGGATCAAAGGGAACAGGGATGCCCCAGTCAAAGGAGGTCCTGGAGACACAGAGATCCTCCAGCCCCGGCTTGAGAAAATTATTGATCATCTCATTTTTCCGCGAGGGAGGGAGAATAAATTCAGGATGGGTTTCTATATGCTCCAGCAGGCGGTCTGCATAGCGGGACATGCGGAAAAAATAGGCTTCTTCGGCGATCAACTCCACCGGGCGCCCGCAATCGGGGCAGTTTCTTTCAACCAGCTCCCGCTCCTGCCAGTAGGCCTCGCAAGGAGTGCAATACCATCCTTCGTATTTTCCTTTGTAAATGTCGCCCTGCTCGTAAAAGCGGGTGAAAATCTGCTGCACTTTTTTATAATGGCGCGGCTCAGTGGTGCGGATGAAATCATCGTAAGAGATATCGAGCTCTTTCCAGAGCTCTATGATCCAGGCAACAATCTCACCGACAAATTCCTCCGGTTTTTTCCCTGCTGCGGCAGCCTCGCGCTCTATTTTCTGCCCGTGCTCATCAGTACCGGTAAGAAACCAGACCTCGGAGCCGGTCGCTCTTTTGAAGCGAGCCATGGCATCGGCCACTACGGTTGTATAGGCATTGCCGATATGCAACTTGTTGCTGGGATAGTAAATCGGAGTGGTAACATAGAAAGTATCTTTGCCCGCCATTAGCAATCCCCCCGGCATGCTGTACGATGACGCTATTATACCAAAACCGCTCTTTATGTCAAGAAAATGGACTGTTCATAAAATACTTTTTTGTAAAGATGCCATAAAATCGGAAGAAAGCAGTTGACTTACCATGTCAATTACTGGTATAATGTCTTAACGCATATAATGTCGTAACCTGTAGAAAAAGGGAGGAATCGGATTTTGAAATCAACAGGTATTGTACGCAAGGTAGACGAGTTGGGAAGAGTAGTCATACCGATTGAATTGCGGCGGACGCTGGGAATTGACGTAAAAGATGCTCTGGAAATCTACGTCGACGGGGAAAAAATTATATTGAAAAAGTATGAACCTGCCTGTATTTTCTGTGGCAATGCCGACAATGTCAAGCATTTCAACAACCGTATCGTTTGCCACGAGTGTATCAAGCAGCTGGCCACCGATTAAATATAGGCCGGATTCGGTTTTCGAGCAGCCAGACAAATACCAGGCCGGAACAGGATCTGTTCCGGCTTCTTATTACAGCCGGTCCACCTCTTCGGCCGGGAATTCCCTGGTACAGTCCGACTCGCGGAGCTTAACCTGGACCACTTTTCTAACCGGATCGGACCGCATAACCTGCCCCTCTCCGTCAGGCGTCACCACCTCTTCCCCCGGCTGGGGCATCTCTTCACGCGCCTCTTCGTAAGCGCTCATTTCAAAGCGCAGGCAGCACATGAGCCGGCCGCAGACACCGGAAATTTTAGTAGGATTGAGCGAGAGGTTCTGCCCCTTGGCCATGCGAATCGAAACCGGGGCGAATTCTTCCAGGAAGCTGTCGCAGCAGAAACTGCGCCCGCAGGGGCCTATGCCCCCCTTCAGCTTGGCTTCATCGCGAACGCCGATCTGGCGCAGCTCGATGCGCGTCCTGAAGATGGCGGCAAGATCTTTGACCAGTTCGCGAAAGTCAACCCGCTCGTCCGAGGTAAAATAGAAGATGATCTTGCTGCGGTCGAAAGTATACTCCGCCCCCACCAGCTTCATATTCAAACCATGGCGTTCTATTTGGGCCTGGCACTTGGGGAGCGCCTCCGCTTCCTTTTTCTTGTTTTCCTCTACCTGGCGGAGATCGGCTTCGCCGGCTAGACGCAGCACCTTCTTTAAAGGCATTACCAGCTCGTCTTCCGGCAGCTCCTTTTCCCCAATTACAACCTGGCCCATCTCCAGCCCGCGGGCTGTCTCCACGATAACATTGGTTCCCCGCTCTATCTTTAGCCCGCCGGGGTCAAAATGATAGATCTTCCCCGCCCGGCGGAAGCGAACTCCGATTACCCTGGGCATGAGGCAAACCTCCTTTTCAATTGCAACAGCGTCCCTTCAAGGGCAAGCCTGCGGTTCACATTGGTCTCGCCGAGTTCCTGGACCAGTTTCTGGAGCATTTCCATCGCCTCTTCCAGGGCATTAGGGGAGGCCGCCCTGGCCCAGCGCTTCGCCTCTGACGGCTGGACCAGCAGTTCCTCGCTGCCGCAAAGCAAATAAATCAAGCCGTCCCGGTAGAAAAGGCAGACCAGCTCCAGGAAAAATGCAAGATCTTCCCTCCCGGTCAGCGATTCAGCCAGGGAAAGAAGCTCCCGCGAAGTCCACCCGCCTGCTGCCAGCCTGTAGGCCAGCTCTGATGCCTCCGCAAGCCGCCCTTCGAAAGAGGGATCTTCGGCCAGCTTCAAGGCCATCCCCGGCAGCCCTTTGCTTAAACGAGACAGCAGGAGCGCTTTCTCCGGGGCAAGCCCTTTTTGCCGCTTTAGCAGATCCAGTATTTCCTCTTTTTTTAAAGGCTGCAGCGTAAAACACTGGCAGCGTGAAACTATCGTCCCGGGCAGCCGCTTCGGCCGGCCGGTGAGTAAAATAAAGTAAAGACGGGGGGGAGGCTCTTCCAGTATCTTCAAGAGAGAGGCGCAGGCTTCGGCGGTCATCTGCTCGGCTTCTTCGATGAGGCAGACCCGGTTGCCGCCTTCCAGATAAAAATTGCCCCGGATACGGCGAATCTGATCTATTCCCAGCCGGCGGCCCTGCGGCCGGATATGAAAGAAGGCCGGATGGATACCCGACTTGAAGAGGCGGCATGAGCGGCAGCGGCCGCAGGATTCCGCGTATTCCCGCCCTTGACAGAGCAGGGCCGCCGCCAGCGCCAGTCCCCAGCTCTTCTTCCCGCTTCCGGAAGGACCGCAGATAAGCACGGCATGGCTCAACGTCCCCGCAGTGAGAGCCCCGGCAAGGGCGCGGCGCAGCTCCGCCTGTCCGTAAAGATCTTTAAAGTTCATCAAAACCTCCCGTTTCCAAAAGCGGGACCAGGGAGCGCAACTTCGTCCAGATTTCCCGGTGCTGCCGCTCCGCCGGGGCGGCAGCATCGATCAAGATAATCCGCTCCGGCTCCGCGGCGGCGATGGCCAGGTAACCCTGGCGCACCCGGCGGTGATAGGAGAGAGCCCGCTCTTCCACGCGATCACCCCCGCTGCCGCGGCGGCGGAGGGCCTCTTCGACAGAGAGATCGAACAGAAAGGTCAGATGGGGCCGGCAATTCCCTGCTGCTTTTTCGTTAAGGGCGCGGATCCAGTCCCGGTCGCCGCCTCCGCCGTATCCCTGGTAGGCAACAGTGGAATCAACATAGCGGTCACATATGACCAGCTGTCCCGCAGCAAGGGCGGGCCCGATCACGGTCTCTACAAGCTCCGCCCGCGCTGCCATGTACAGCAGAATTTCCGTATTGTTGGTCAGGGAATGTTCCTTTTGCTGCAGCAGCAGCAGGCGGATCTTCTCCCCGGCGGCGGTGCCGCCGGGCTCGCGGGTTAACAGATGGGGGATCGCTTCCCGCTCCAGCCGCTCCTTCAGCAGGCGCGCCTGGGTGGTCTTGCCGCATCCGTCAATTCCCTCCAGTGAAATTAGAAAACCGCTCAACCCTGTCCCTTCTTTTAAACAAGTTGCTTTTAATCAATTATAGCATAAAAAAACCGCGTAAATGCGAGTGACAGGAAAGGTCTCACCCTGCTTCGCGGCAACATGGCCACAAAAGAGTGTGAATACGGAAAATGCCAGAAGCTCTTCTTTTTGAAAAGGAGAAGGGGAGTGAAACGCGCGCCGGAGGCTAGAAGCTGTAATTGGGAGCCTCCTTGGTGATCTGGACGCCGTGTGGATGGCTTTCAACGAGGCCCGGGCCGGTGATGCGGATAAACTTGCTCTTGCGCTGCAGCTCCTCGATATTTTTCGCGCCGCAGTAGCCCATCCCCGCCCGCAGGCCGCCAATAAGCTGGTAGACCATGTCGCTGACGGTGCCGCGAAAGGGAACCCGCCCCTCAATGCCTTCCGGCACCAGCTTCTGCTCGTGCTCCTGGAAATAGCGGTCGCGCGATCCCTCTTTCATCGCACCCAGGGAACCCATACCCCGGTAGACCTTGTAGCTGCGCCCCTGGTAGATCTCGAACTCGCCCGGGCTCTCCTCCGTTCCGGCCAGGAGGCTGCCGATCATGACCACGTCCGCTCCCGCGGCGATGGCCTTGGTGATATCTCCGGAGTATTTGATCCCCCCGTCGGCAATGACGGGAACTCCAACCTCGCAGCAAACCCGGGCCGCCTCGTAAATTGCCGTTACCTGGGGAACCCCGATGCCGGCGATGACCCGGGTGGTGCAGATGGAGCCCGGGCCCACGCCCACCTTTACCGCGTCGGCGCCGGCCTTGACCAGGTCGCGGGCCCCCTCGGCGGTGGCCACGTTTCCGGCCACGATCTGCAGATCGGAAAAGCGCTTCCTTAAGGCACGGACCATGTCGAGCACCGCTTGAGCGTGACCGTGCGCCGAATCGACCACCAGCAGGTCCACTCCCGCCTCGGCAAGCGCTTCCGCTCTCTTGACTTCAGCCTGGCCCACACCTACCGCCGCCGCCGCCAGCAGGCGCCCCCTGCCATCCTTGGCCGAGCGGGGATACTGGATGCTCTTCTCGATATCCTTGATCGTGATGAGCCCTTTAAGGTTGAATTCGTCGTCCACTATGGGCAGCTTTTCCACCTTGTGCCGGCGCAGGATCTCCTGCGCCTCCTTCAGGGTAGTCCCCTCCGGGGCGGTGACCAGACCTTCCTTGGTCATCACATCACCGATAGGCCTGGTGTAATCGTCCTCAAAACGCAGATCGCGGTTGGTGATAATCCCCACCAGCCGCCCCCCTACGGTTACCGGAACGCCGGAGATGCGGTAGCGCTCCATCAGGGCGGCGGCATCGTTCAGCGTATGCTCCGGTGAAAGATGGAAGGGGTCGGTGATCACGCCGTGCTCGGAGCGCTTCACCTTGTCTACTTCTTCAGCTTGCCGCTCCGCGGGCATATTCCGGTGGATTACGCCGATACCGCCTTCCCGGGCCATGGCAATGGCCATGCGGGCCTCGGTTACCGTATCCATGCCCGCAGACATGAGCGGCAGGTTCAGCCTGATCTCGCGGGTAAGGCTGGTGGAGACCTCCACATCCCGCGGCATGACCCTTGATCGCGCCGGAATGAGCAGCACATCGTCAAAGGTTAGCCCTTCCAGGGAAAACTTATCATCCCGCATCTCAATGCCCTCCCGGGATCCCGTCCCCGTGTAATTGAAATTATGATAGCAATTCCCCCCGCCGGTGTCAACCACTCCTTACTGGCAAGGTTTTCCAGGAGCCGCTGAAAAAGGATTTTTGAACTGCAAGAAGAATTAGAGGATTAAATTAAAGGAGGCGAAATTGATGCCCCGGATAGAGATTAAAGGTAAATCATATTTCTTTGCCGGGAGCTTTTCCACCGGAAAAACGGCGCTGCTTTTCTGCCACGGCGCCGGGGGCAGCCACCGGCACTGGCTCTACCAGCTGGAGGGCCTTAAAGAGACGGCCGCGCCGCTGGCGGTGGACCTGCCGGGACACGGGGCTTCGGGGGGGGAGCCCGCCTCTGAGATTGCCACTTACCGCGAATTTCTGCGCCAGTTCAGCGCGGCCCTGGACCTGAAAAAGTTTGTCCTGGCCGGGCACTCCATGGGCGGAGCCGTCGCTCTCGATTACGCCCTGCATTACGGCGACAGCTTGAGCGGGCTTATCCTCGCCGGCTGCGGAGCCCGCCTGCGGGTAGCGCCGCCTTTTCTGAAGGCCTGCCGGAGCGGAAATCTCCCCACGGCTATGATTGATTATGCCTACGGCCCGGCCGCCCCGGCGGAGCTCCTGGAAAGCGCGCGGCAGGAGATGGCCGCGGTCCCGCCGCAGACATTTTTTGCCGACTTCACCGCCTGCAACAGCTTTGACTGCATGGAGAGGCTGGCAGAAATCAAACCGCCGGTACTGCTCATCTGCGGCCGGGAAGACCAAATGACCCCGCCCAAGTACAGCCGCTACCTGCTGGAGCGGCTGCCGAGAGCGGAACTGGTGGAGCTGGAGGGCGCCGGCCACATGGTCATGCTGGAGGCGCCGCAGGAGGTTAACGGGGCCATCGCTTCTTTCCTGGAGAAGATCGGCGCCGCCTGAGGGGCAAAATTTTCTCGCTGTATACCGGGATGCCGTTAAGCTTCAGCAGGGCCGCGGCGACGCCGTCGCCGGCCCGGCGGCGGCCGCTGAATGACCCGTCGCGGATAAGGCCGGTGCCGCAGGAGGGGCTGCCCGATTTAAGAATAGCCCCGTCAACCCGGAAGAGCCGCGCCAGCTGCAGCACGGCGGCGGCGCCGCGCAAAAATTGTTCCGTCACGTCGCCACCTGCATCGTCCATCACCGCGGCCTCTCCCCGCAGCACGGCGCAACCGTCGCCGCCGCGGATCTCAGCCGGGCGCCTCGGCGTAGGCAGCCCGCCCAGCTGCTCCGGGCAGACCGGCAGCAGCCGGCAGCCCCGGCATAACCTGAGCAGCGAAGGGCAGCGATTCTCTCCGCCGTCGTAGCGGGTAGCCAGCCCCAGGAGGCAGGCGCTGACGAGGTAGACTTTTTCTGGCAATGTTTTCTCTCCGTTGAGTATAATATTTGCGCGATTCTGGAGGTGTATTTTTCATGAAACCGCCCCCTCCCGAAGGCGGCTTTTTTAACCTGGCCGTAGCCCGCAATGAGGCAGTAAAGAAGCTGGCCTCGCGGGATCCGGCCGCGATCGCCGGGAACGCGGCTGTCGAATTCCAGGAGCAAAAAAGCTTTTTCACCGTTCCTTTTATTAACCGGCCTTACCGGGTCTTCCATCCCGGCGGCGAGGTCGCCGGCACCGGCGGCGAAGAGATCTCGCTCTATCTCTCTATCTTAATCCTGCACTACCTCGTTACCGCCGATGGGAAACCCCTCAGCGGCCGGTGGATCTCCTATCGCCATCTCCCGGGCGGCGATATCTACATGGAACCTTTCCGGCGCCGCGCCGTACTCCCCTTCTTAAAGGCCTTCGGCTCCGACCCGGACTCTTTTGTTCAGGCTGCCTCCGCTCTCGGCGGCCGCCGCCTCGAGGGCAGCGGCACCGGCATGGTCATCCCCGTCTTCCCGCGGGTGCCGATCAATTTCACCCTCTGGCCTGGGGACGACGAACTGCCTCCTTCGGCGGCGATCCTCTTCGATGCGCAGGCCGCTTCTTACCTGCCGACTGAGGATTACGCTCACCTGCCCGCACTGGTCGTGGAGGCGATGCAGCGGCTCCGCCCGTAAATCAGCGCGCGGCCGCCGCCATTTATTTCGCCCGCGGCCTCTCTTTTTCCTTTCTCAGGATGTCGATGGCCGCATCAGGGCAGAAAAACTGGCAGAGCCGGCAGCCGGTGCAGCGCTCCATCCGTTTCGGCTCGACGATGGGCGTGCCGTAAACGCCGATGCGAGTGGACCAGTCAATGACCTGGGAAGGGCATTTCTCGATACAGAGGCCGCATCCCTTGCAGAGATCGGGCGAGATGTAAAAGTAGGCCTTCTCATTGGCCGCCTCGAAGCGGGTAAAGGTTTTGCTCATCTGCTCTCTCCTAAGCCTGCGCCGGCGCTTTTTTTCTTACGGCAGCGGCGCCCAGCTCCAGCGCCGCAAAATTATGCTCCCTCAACCGCGGGTCCTTCTTAAAGCGGCGCTCCAGTTTCTCCTCCAGCGCATCTTTAACCTGCTCCAGCGTCACCGCGCCGGTAATTTCCACCATCGCCCCCAGGATAATCATGTTAAAAACACGCGGGTGCAGCCGCTGCCGCGCCAGGTCTGAAGCGGCAACGGCAATGAGCCTTCGGGAGGGCATCTCCAGTGCCGGCCGCTTATCGCGGTAGCTCATCTTTTCTGCAAAGGCGTCCGGGGCAATGGTGTCGTAAGACTGCAGGCCCACCACCTGGTCGGAGACCTGCGGCGCGTCGATTAGGGAGTTGTCGTAGAGAATAATGGTCTCCGGGCCGAGGTACTGCTCGCTGCGGCGCAGGGCACGGGGGCTCAGGGCGGCCACCAGATCGGCCTGCAAAAACTTGGGCGAGCCGATGGATTCCGGCGAAATCTGGACAAAGGCCAGGGAGACCCCGCCCCGCTGCTCGATGCCGAAGTTGGGTATATAGAGGGATTTCAACCCGGCCCGGTAGGCTGCCAGGGCCAGCGTCTCCGCCAGCGCCTGAACCCCCTGGCCGCCCTCTCCCGCCGCCGCTATTTTCCAGTGACGCATGTCAGCCCTCCT
>JAAZHP010000206.1 GCA_012510625.1 Bacillota bacterium | reverse complement strand
GATCCCGGCTCACGGAAAGGAGATCCGCCTGAGGGCTTACCGCCCCGATGTGGAGCTCACCCTGACCTGGGAGGAAAGAGAGGGCGGTCCGGTTCAAATAGTAGTTGAAAATTTAGCCCTTACCACGGTAGTAGAAGTAATGCCGGAGCCGGGTCAGCAGGCTGCCTCCTGCTCGGTTTCGCCCGAAGGGCCGGCAAGCCTGGTCTTATCGCTGGAAGGCAGCGGCCGGCAGCGGCTTCAATTAAGCCCTTCCGCAAAGGAGGGCGCTCCCTTTTTTGCCGTATTCGGGGATAGCCAGGGCCACAATGAAGTCCTGGCCGAGATTGTCAAAGCAGCAAACAGCTATGAGGTCGACTTCCTGATCTGCCTGGGCGACATGGTGGCTTCAGGAACGGAAGAGGAATACCACGCTTTCCAGGAGACAATGGCGGAGTTGAACTGCCCTTATTACACTGTCCCCGGTAATCATGATATCAAGGGGGAGGGGGCTGACTATTACCGCAGCCGGCTGGCTACGGGCGATTACTTTTTTGATTATGCCGGTTACCGCTTTATTTTCATGGACAGCGCATTGATGACTCTCAGCGAGGCGCAGCTTGAGTGGATGCAGGAAACCCTGGACGGCGGCTTGCCGGGACTGATATTCCTCCATGTGCCGCCCCTGGATCCCCGCAAGGAGGGAGATCATGCTTTTCTGGATCCCAGTCAGGCGGAAGCCTTCCTTAATCTGCTTGCGGCCCCTTCCAGCAGGACACTGGCGGTATTTTCAGGGCATATTCACATGTTCCATCACCAGGTCCTCTCCGGCGTGCACCACGTAATCAGCGGAGGCGGCGGGGCTTCCCTCTACGCGCCGCCTGACCAGGGGGGCTACCACCACTTTACTCTCTGCCGCCTGACGGCAGAGGGGCTGCAGGTTGAACCGGTGCCCGTGGAGGCGCCGCCCCGTCCGGAAGAGCTGGTGGTCAGCGGGCCTTCTGGAGACTGCATTTACACGCTGGAAGAGCTGGACCGCATAGCCAACCTGGAAAAAGAACTCTCTTTCCAGAACCGGTTTGGCAATTATGCCGGGGAAGGCCTTTACCGGGGGGTGCCAGTGAACACGCTGATTGAGCAGACCGGGGGGATGAAGCCCGGCGATATCCTGATGGTCTATGCCCTGGATGGTTACAGCCAGGCATTTGCTTATGAAAATGTTTACCCGGAAAGCGCCGGCTGGGAAGAGCGCCAGGGAATCATGGCCCTGGCAGTAGAGTTCAACGGCCAGATGGTTCCGGAATGGCAGGATGGCTACCGGATTGCCTTCTTCACGGAAGACGGGGTTTACGACAATGAAGACTGTGCCCTTACTTCAGCCGAAGGGCAGGGATGGCATCTTTACGAATCGGCCGGAGGCCGGTGGGTAAAAACGGTGGTTAGAATGGAGGTAATATCAGGATGAAAGCGGAAGTAAGGGAGAGCGCGAGCCGGAAGCGAATTTACTTTGCCACCCGCGATCTGCTGATTATGGCCGTATTGAGCGGCATCGGCGGGGTGCTGAGCACCTATGTCGGCTACCTGGGGAATCTGCTGAACCGCCTTTTCGGGGTTCCCTTCGGCGCCGGCCAGTTTGTGGCCGGGCTGCATGTTTTCTGGATCATCCTGGCGGCGGGGCTGGTCCGCCGGCCTGGCGCCGCCACTATCGTTGGTCTTTTAAAAGGAGTCGTCGAGCTGCTTACCGGAAGCACCCACGGAGTGGCCATTGTCCTGGTCTCCCTGGTCCAGGGGCTGGTGGCAGACCTGGTAATTCTGCTGATGCGGCGCCACGGTTCCCTGGTTTACTCCATCGCGGGAGGCCTTTCGGCGGCCTCCAATGTCATTGTCTTTCAGCTGCTTTACTTTTCGGGAGCGCCGCTGGGCTATATTCTTTTTATCTGCGTGCTGGCCCTGATCTCGGGGGCCCTTTTTGGCGGCCTCTTTCTATCCGGAGTGCTTGACCTGGTTGGTGAAGCGGGGCTGCTGCGCCTGAGGTCCGGCCGGCAGTATGAGAAGGCCGGGGCCGGCCCGGCTGGAAGCGAGGCCAAAAGGAAGCGGCCGGCCTGGTTAAAGATCATCGTGGTCTCCTTAATAATCGTTGCTTTTTCGGCCGGGGCCATCTATTACTACGCCGTGGTTTTTGAGCCGCCCTGGCTCGGGCCGCAGTGCCGGGTTGAGGGGAAAGTGGAGAACGAGTTTGCCTTTTCTCTCTCCAGGTTTGCCGCTGTGGAGAAGACGATTGTGGCTGAGCTGAAAGGGCAGGTTACCTATGTGCCCCCGCAGGAGTATACCGGGATCCCGGTGAAAGAGATACTCAAGGAGGCTGCTCCCCTGCCGGAGGCGACCGTTTTAAGGGTGATTGCCACTGATGGATACGAGGTCGAATTTGACCTGGAGAAGGCAATGGCCGACGAGCAGATGGTCTTGATAGAGGAAGAGGACATGCTTCGCCTCATTGCCGGCAACTACGAGGGAGGCTACTGGGTCAAGCTGGTCTCCCGCTTTAAGGTTGAATAAGGAAACCAAATAACAGTGTTTGCCTGGGAAAGGGATCAGAGGATATGCCAGAACACGTTGTCCGGCTGGAGGGGGTTGCTTTTACATATGCCGGCTCGGCGAAGCCGGCGCTCAAAAATGTCGACTTGACAGTCTACCCGGGGGAATTCGTGACCATCACCGGGCCCAGCGGATGCGGCAAGTCTACCCTCTCTTATTGCCTGGCCGGTTTCATCCCCCACAGTTTTGATGGCACCATGGAGGGAAGGGCGATCATCGGGGGGCAGGATACCCGGTCAATTGTCCCGGGCAAGCTGGCAGGGATAGCCGGGCTGGTGCAGCAGGATCCCGAGGCACAGCTGTGCACCCTCCAGGTCAAAGACGAGGTCGCCTTTGGGCCCGAAAACCTCGGACTTTCCTCCCGCGAGATCGCGCAGCGCCTTAAATGGGCCCTGGATGTGGCGGGAATCGGCGGCTTTGAGGAACGTTTCCTGCATACATTATCAGGAGGGGAGAAGCAGCGGGTGGCCATTGCCGGGGTGCTGGCCATGCGGCCGCAGCTGCTCATTCTCGACGAGCCCACGGCCAATCTCGACCCCCGCGGCTGCCGCGAAGTGCTGGCGGTGCTGGAAAAGCTGCGCCGCGAGCAGAACTCGGCCATTATCATCTTTGAACATCGCCTGCAGTATCTCCTGCCGCTTACCGACCGCGTGATCTTTATGGATCAAGGCCGGATCATCGCCGATAAAAGGCCGCATGCTGCGACGGGCAAACATTTTTTAACAGCTTTTGACCGGCGGCAGGAGAAGGCCGCAGCTTTGCCAATCAACTCCGCCGGGCAGGATTCGGAGCAGCCGGCTCCGGTGGTGGAGACGTCTCCACGGGAACCGGCTGATGAGGCGGTGCGGGCGGAGCCGCCGCTGCCGCGGCAGGGAGAGGCGGCGGAACCGCTGCTCTCGGTAGAAGGGCTTGCCGTATATTACGGGACGAAAGCTGTGCTGGAAGAGATCTGCTTCTCACTTTATCCGGGAGACAGGGTGGCCCTCATGGGTGATAACGGCTGCGGCAAAAGCACTCTGCTGCTCGCCCTCCTGGGAATTATTCAGCCCGCCCGGGGGCGCATCTGTTTTGCCGGAAATGATCTCGCCGGGATCAGGGTAACCCGGCGGGCCCGGGATATGGGCTTTACTTTTCAAAATCCGAACCACCAGCTTTTTGAGCAGACAGTGCTCAAGGAGGCGCAGCTGCCTTCGCTGTTTTTGGCTGCCGGCCAGGAAGAAAGCCTGGCCCGGGTGGAACAGCTGCTGCTTCGCTTTGACCTGGAGCGCTACCGTGAGAGGCTGCCCTTTGCCTTAAGCCTCGGCGAAAAGAAGCGGCTTACCCTTGTATCTGTGCTGGCCTACCTTCCCCGCATTCTGCTTCTGGATGAACCCCTGGTGGGGCAGGACCAGGACCGGGTGGATCTGCTCCAGGAAGCCCTTTTTGAACACAGCCGCCGGGGAGGCACCACCATTATGGCCTGCCACGAGCCGGGAGTGGTGGCAGACTGCTGCACGAGGGTGCTTTTCCTGGAGGAGGGGAGACTTATAATCGATGCCCCTACGGAGGAGGCTTTTCGAGAACTGGCCCGGCTGGGCTACGCAGATTACCTCCCCTGTCAACTCTCCCCTTTCTAAAGGGGGGTTGGGGGGGATTTAAATCAATGAACGGGAGGGCAAACCAATCACACTTCGCGGCGCACGATTAAACCAGGCCAAGCAATTCTCCAAGGGTAAACGCCCTTCGGCTGCTTCCGCCGGCAGCAGTTTCCGCTCTTTCATGCCGGGTTTAAGCTACCGCCCTGGGGATATGCCCATGCACCGGCTGCACCCGCTGCTCAAGCTGGAGCTCCTTATCTGCTTCAGCCTGCTGGTTTTTGGCCTGCCGCACTATCTCAGCGGTATGCTGCTGTTTGTGATATTGCTGGCAGGCTACCGCGCGGCCGGGCTTGGCTTCTCCTTCTTCTGGCGCAAGCTTAGGTTTATCATTATCTTCTGCGTCCTTATCTTCCTGGTGCATGTCCTTTTCGTCCGTGAGGGGATACTGCTCTGGCAAAAAGATATAGCCTTTATTCACCTTGAAGTCTGGTCCCTGGGATTGGGCCACGGCCTGCTTCTGGTCTTTCGCTTTCTCAATATTATCGGTTCCAGCTATCTTTTTGTCGCCACAACCGATCCCAACCGCCTGGCCTATGCTCTCATGCAGGCAGGATTGCCCTATCGGTACGGTTTCATGCTTATCACGGCGCTGCGCTTCATTCCGCTCTTTTTCCTCGAGCTTGAACAGGTTCGTTATG